>CAZFDP010000014.1:0-18041 GCA_964518185.1 uncultured Phocaeicola sp.
ATATTAGGCATGAGCACATGCGTAATTCCGACATCTTTTGTACGTTGTATTACCTGAGGCAAGTCGTCCTGAAACTCTTCTACAAACAAATGCGAGTGGGTGTCTATCATATTTATGCCTTCCGATTCATCATACTACAGGCAAAAGCCTTTAACACCATTTTTCTTTCTTCCGGTAAATTTACGGCATCAAGAGCAGCCAATCCTTCCTTATAAAAAGCGTCCACTTTTTCCAAGCACAAGTTCCCTATACCTATATTATTATATATACGGGTTACAGCTGCTATTTTTTCTTCTTCCTGTCCCTCTACCACAGACAACCAACGTTCCAATTCTTGCCGCTGTTCTGCATCGGCCAAGTTCAAGGCATTAATCAGCATATAGGTCTTCTTATTACATAAAATATCACCACCGATATTCTTCCCGAACACCTTCGGGTCGCCGTACACATCCAAATAGTCATCTTGTAATTGGAAAGCCAATCCCATCTTTACCCCAAACTCATAAAGTTTGTCTTGTTCTTCCTGAGGAGCATCGGCCAGACAGGCACCAATTTTCAAGGCAGCCGCCAACAAGACAGAAGTCTTCAAACGAATCATTTCGACGTATTTGCCAACGGTCACATCCGAGCGCGTCTCAAACTCCATATCCCATTGTTGTCCTTCACATATCTCCATGGTAGTCGTGGTAAACACGTCCAATACCTCTTTCAGTTTATCAACCGGGCAATCGGCCATCAAGCGATAGGCCAATATCAGCATGGCGTCTCCGGAAAGGATGGCTGTATTTTCGTTCCACACATTATGTACAGTAGGCTTTCCACGACGCATATCCGCCTTATCCATTACATCATCATGCAACAAGGTATGGTTATGGTAAGTCTCCAAACCGACAGCTTGAGGCAAGATAGCATCCACATCTTCCTTATATAAATTATAGGCCATCAGCATCAGTACAGGACGAATACGCTTACCGCCCAACGACAATTCATACGCAATCGGTTCATACAAGCCCATCGGAGGACGAGCATAAGGCATCTGCTTGATATAAGCATTAACCTTCTCCAATAACTGGGTAGCGGAATAATTCATCTTTTCTACAATAAGAGTTTGCTATGGTTACAGAAAAAGAGGCTGCTTTCAAGGCAGCCTCTACTTTTAAAAATTGTAGGATTACTGTAATCTAAACATAACCGGCAAAGTATACTTTACACGTACAGCCTTACCACGTTGCTTACCTGGCTTCCACTTCGGCATTTGGCCTACTACGCGGAGAGCTTCCTTATCCAAATACGGGTCAACACCACGAGCAACAGTTGCATCAACGATAGAACCGTCACGGTTAACCACGAACTGAACAATTACACGGCCTTGTACACCGTTTTCCTGAGAAATAGTCGGATACTTCATGTTTTTACTCAACCACTTCATACATTCACCCATACCACCGGGGAATTCAGGCATTTCTTCTACCACCTGGAAAATTTGTTGTTCTTCCACTTCTTCTTCTTCCACTTCAACCGGCACGTATTTAACTTCTACAGCCTTGTCAGTTTCGTCAGAAGCCTGGATAGTAGTTTCTTCTACATCGGCATCATTTTCTGCGATTTCGATAATTTCTTCAGCCTTAGGAGCTTCGGGTGGTGGGGGCGGAGCCTTCTGTTCTTCCTGTTCTGTGATAGGAATCATTTCTTCTTCAAAAAACACTTCGGCCAAACCGGTATCGGTATTGATGACCTTATCACGTTCACTCCATTCGAACGCAATAAACATCACTGCCAACGCCAGTACGTAACCGATAAGCAAACCTGTACTCTTCTTACCTTCCAAGTCCGCTTTTGGCGATTTTTTAACTTCCATAAATGAAATTTTAAATGGTTAATACAATTGTGTTCTTCACACGCAGCAAATGTAGCACATTTATTTCAAATAAAAAGCATTTGCTCATTAAAATTATGCTAAAACATCTATTTTTTTGAAAATATAGTAGAGGGATTCTTGTTTTCAATTATCTTTGTACATCTCATCATGTCATCCTGAGCCATGCGAAGAATGACAGGATACATTAGTCATATAAAACCATTCTACAATGAAGAAAATAACAATAGCCATAGATGGTTACTCGTCTTGCGGAAAAAGTACAATGGCCAAAGATCTGGCGCGCGAAATAGGTTATATTTATATAGATAGTGGAGCCATGTATCGGGCAGTCACCCTATATGCATTAGAAAACGGAATATTTGGTTCCGACGGTATCGATACGGAAAAGCTACAACAAGCCATGAGCGACATCCAGATATCTTTCCGACTGAATCCGGAGACTCAACGTCCACTCACCTATTTGAATGGAGAATTAGTAGAAGACCGTATACGTAGTATGGAAGTATCATCGCATGTAAGTCCTATAGCTGCATTGGGGTTTGTACGCGAAGCATTAGTCAAACAACAACAAGATATGGGGAAAGCGAAAGGTATTGTCATGGACGGACGCGACATCGGGACCGTGGTATTCCCTGATGCCGAATTAAAGATTTTCGTTACCGCTTCTGCTGAAATTCGCGCCCAACGCCGTTACGATGAATTAAAGGCCAAAGGCCAAAAAGCATCATACGAAGAGATTTTAAAGAATGTAAAGGAGCGCGACTATATCGACCAAAACCGGGCTGTAAGTCCGCTTCGCCAAGCAGAAGATGCCATTCTGCTCGACAATAGCCACCTGACTATTGAAGAACAAAAACAATGGCTTGCCGAACAATTCCAACGGGTTATTTATGGTTAATGTAGAGATTGATAACGGTTCCGGATTCTGCTTTGGAGTAACCACCGCCATCAAGAAAGCTGAAGAAGAACTTGCAAAAGGCAATACACTCTATTGCTTGGGCGACATTGTACACAACGGCCAAGAGTGTGAACGCCTTAAAAGAATGGGACTGATTACCATCAACCATGAAGAATTTGCCCAATTACGCAATGCAAAAGTGTTGCTTCGTGCCCATGGAGAGCCACCGGCCACTTACGAAATGGCCCGAAAGAACCACATTGAAATCATCGATGCGACTTGTCCCGTAGTACTAAGACTCCAAAAGCGCATCAAACAGGAATATGACAATACCACTGACAGTACAAACAAGCAGATTGCCATCTATGGGAAAAACGGTCATGCCGAAGTATTGGGCTTAGTAGGACAAACCAACGGAGAGGCCATCGTCATCGAACATTTGGAAGAAGCCAATCGGCTCGATTTTTCCAAAGACATCCGCCTTTATTCACAAACCACAAAATCGGTGGACGAGTTCTGGCAAATTGTAGCCTACATCAAAGAACACATCTCCCCCGAAGCAAGTTTTGAATACTCCGACACCATCTGCCGACAAGTAGCAAACCGGATGCCCAATATCCGTAATTTCGCGGCCAACCATGACTTGATACTTTTCGTCTGTGGACGAAAAAGTTCCAACGGCAAAATCCTTTATCAGGAATGCAAACAGGTTAATGCCAACACCTACCAAATAGACCAACCGGATGAAATAAAGGCCGAATGGCTTAAAGAAGCCCACTCCATCGGAATATGTGGTGCCACATCTACTCCCAAATGGTTGATGGAAGAATGTAAAAAAGCCATATTACAAGAAGAAACAGACAAGAAAAATTCCGATTAAACCAATATGGAATCAATAATGTTACTAACTTTGCACCGTAAAAATTAAAGAGATTGTTATGGGAACAGTTAAAAGTATTGGCATCTTGACATCCGGAGGCGATGCTCCCGGAATGAATGCCGCCATTCGTGCGGTCACCCGTGCGGCCATCTACAACGGACTAAAAGTATATGGTATCTATAGAGGATACAAAGGATTGGTCACCGATGAAATCCAAGAATTCAAGACTCAGAACGTAAGTAATATCATTCAGATGGGCGGAACCATCTTGAAAACCGCCCGTTGTAAGGAGTTCGTCACTCCTGAAGGACGTGCACAAGCCTATGAAAACATGAAAAAGCACGAAATAGATGCTTTGGTTGTCATTGGAGGTGACGGTTCGTTGACCGGTGCACGTATCTTCGCCCAAGAGTACGATATACCTTGCATTGGGTTACCGGGAACCATCGATAACGACTTATATGGTACAGATACAACCATCGGTTACGATACAGCTTTAAACACTATCCTCGATGCCGTAGATAAGATTCGCGATACAGCCACTTCGCACGAACGTCTTTTCTTTGTAGAAGTGATGGGACGCGATGCCGGCTTCTTAGCCTTGAACGGTGCTATCGCAGCGGGTGCTGAAGCAGCCATCATTCCGGAGTTCAGTACCGAAGTGGACCAATTGGAACAATTCATCAAACAAGGATTCCGCAAATCGAAGAGCAGTAGTATCGTTTTGGTAGCCGAAAGTGAACTGACCGGTGGGGCCATGCATTATGCAGAACGTGTAAAGAACGAATATCCGGAATACGACGTACGCGTAACCATCCTTGGCCACTTACAACGCGGAGGCCGCCCTACCGCACACGACCGTATCATTGCCAGCCGCATGGGAGTAGCCAGTATTCAAGCTCTGCTCGAAGGCCAGCGCAATGTAATGATTGGTATTGAAAACAACAAGATAGTCTATGTACCGTTTGCCAAGGCCATCAAGAACGACAAGCCTATCGACAAGGAATTGGTAAATGTACTTCACGAATTATCCATTTAAAAAACAAAAAAGAGAGCGTTTGCTCTCTTTTTTATTCCCCCCCTCTTCCACTTCGGAAAAAATTCCTCACGTTTACCGACATGGTAAACGCTAAACGCCTTCTTCATCTTCGACAGGGAACGGAACTTAACCTGCAAATATCCCTCCACAAAAGGAGCACTATTTCTCATCAAAACGGGGAAGGTGCAAAAGTGTAATGCGGCATTACACAAAAGTACAGTGCGGCACTGTACAATTGTGTAGTGCGGCACTGTACTAAAGTGTAGTGCGGCACTGTACTTTTTAGATTACGCCGATATCGGATGAGAGAACATGCGTATTTCCAATACATCTACCTACCTGAAAAATTAAAAACGCTGCAGTTCTTCTAAACCACAGCGTCACAAATTCATTTACCAATTATTATTTCAGCAACTGATAATACGTATCCAACAGATGTTTGGCCGCTACGAACGAAGTCACTTGACCATTCAGCACATCCCTTTCCTTGGCAGCCAACATGGTCTCAATGGTGGGATTGTTATAGAAACTGTCACGCAGATGTTCATTGATGGTTTCGTACATCCAATACTTAGCTTGCTCATTCCTGCGATAATCAAAATAGCCATTGGCTTTCACAAAGACGAAGTATTCATCAATCATATCCCAAATTTCCTTGATACCCAATCCGTAGAATCCTGAATAAGTAAAGACTTTTGGGGTCCAACCCGAGTCGGGTGTGGGAAACAAATGCAATGCATTCCGGAAATGGCTGGCTGCCAATTGTGCTTTCTCTATATTATTTCCATCGGCCTTGTTAATGACAATACCATCGGCCATTTCCATGATACCACGCTTGATTCCCTGCAATTCATCGCCTGTTCCTGCCAATTGAATCAACAGGAAGAAATCCACCATGGAATGAACAGCCGTTTCACTCTGTCCTACTCCGACTGTTTCCACAAAAATTTTATCGAATCCTGCTGCTTCGCAAAGAATGATGGTTTCGCGAGTTTTTCGGGCTACCCCACCTAATGATCCGGCCGAAGGACTGGGACGGATAAATGCCTTTGGGTGTACCGACAACTTTTCCATGCGCGTTTTGTCGCCCAAAATGCTTCCCTTGGTACGCTCACTACTGGGGTCAATAGCCAAGACCGCCAATTTCCCTCCTTTTTCCAATACATGAAGCCCGAACACATCAATCGATGTACTCTTGCCGGCACCGGGTACACCACTGATTCCGATACGTACAGAATTTCCGGCATGAGGCAAACACTTTTCAATTACTTCCTGAGCAATCGCCTGATGTTCAGGTTTGGTACTCTCCACCAACGTAACCGCCTGACTAAGTACCGTCATATTTCCCTGCACAATACCTTCTACATATTCTCCTACCGTAAACTCGCGACGTTTGGGTTTCTTGCGTAACTTCAGATACGGATTGACGATAGAAGGTTGCTCTATACCTGCATTTACAGTCAGCCCTTTATATTCTTCGCTATTTTCAGGATGTTCCATTGTCTTTTTATTTGGAGGTTACTTTTACATTGACTATCACTTTCGGACGTTTAGGGTCATTGGTTATCATCATCACTCGTGGCGTACGTTTCAAATCCTTCAGTTGTTGCCCGTATACAGTTATCTTCAATTTGGTACCGGTACCCGGTTTCAGTACACGCTTCTTCAGATGAACCCCAAGAGCTGAATTCAGCACTTGTAAGTCTGTAATTTCCAAATCACGCTTACCTACATTTCTAACAACAACGTTCTGTGATTTCTTGGCTTTCCCCATCAAATTTCCAAAATCCAATTCGGTTGTCGAAAGTTCAACTACCGGCGGGTTCTGTAACTGACTCTGTGTAAGCTGACTAAAATCCGGAAGCAATACAGCCGAGACGGGGATTGCATTTTCTTCGCCTACCTTGTCTCCCATATAACGCGACAAATACACGGTAGCCTGTGTTACCCCAAATTTCGGCAACTTTTCTGTATCAAGCGTTACCTTAATCTTTCCATAGCCTCCTTTTTCCAACTTCTCTGGGAGTGCTTCTGCACTTAAATAAGGAGGAAGATGCATCAAAACCGGATTATAGGATTTATCCGAAGTATTGGCCACCAATATTTCTACGAAAGGTTTCTCCCCCTTATTGGCATCATCGAATTCTATCACATCCTTATCCAATTTAATATCTCCTATCTGATAAGGAAGTACCAATGCCTTCTTAGGGTCGGCCGTCACTTCCCCACGGATGGAAAGATAAATAGGACGATGTGCCGCATTACAATAAACGCCTATGCTCTTTTGGAAACGTCCCAAAGCCTTAGCATCAAAAGTAGTCGTAATAACACCGGAGGTTCCCGGTGCAATGGGACTCTTAGTCCAATCGGCATCCGTACAACCACAAGAGGTCGTTACATTCGATACAACCAACGGTTTATCCCCCGTATTAACAATCTTGAACGTAGCAGTAACCGGTGTCTTCCAAAGGATAGTTCCAAACTGATGAGTCTTCTTGTCAAATTCTGCTTTGGGTTGTGCAAAAACTGAGCCGGAGAGTATTATGCACAGAAAAAAATGTATTATCAAACGTTTCATGTAAGCTTTTTCTTTATCTTTTGAATAAATTGGAAACAAAGATATAGAAAAAACGTCCTCCCGCCATTTTTTCTTGCTTATTTTTACCGAATATTATGAATAAACCGTACCTTTACAAAAAAAAGAAGGAACCATGAACAAAAGAAACATGAAAGAATGGGCGGAAGAAATTATCCGCAGAAAGGAAGTGGCAGCCATTCCTATCATGACACACCCTGGTATCGAACTTACAGGAAAAACCGTATATGAGGTAATAAGTAACGGAGAAGCACATTTTGAAGCCATTCGAGCCCTATACCAGAAATATCCGGCAGAAGCTGCAACAGTTATTATGGACCTCACCGTGGAAGCCGAATGTTTTGGAGCAAATATTGTTTTTCCAAAAGATGAAGTTCCCAGTGTTACCGGTCGCCTACTGAAATGCGAAGCCGACATTGAAACGTTAGAAATCCCCTCGATGAAAGCAGGTCGCATCCGTGAATATTTGAAAGCCAATTATTTGGCAGCACAGCACATTACAGACCGACCGGTTTTTGGAGGATGTATCGGTCCCTACTCATTGGCCGGCCGTTTGTACGACATGTCAGAAATGATGATGTTACTCTATCTGAACCCCGATGCAGCACGATTATTACTTCGCAAATGTACCGATTTTATCATCCGTTACTGTTTGGCGCTAAAAGCTACCGGTGTTCAAGGAGTCATGATGGCAGAACCTGCAGCCGGACTGCTCTCGGATAATGACTGTAGGGAATTCTCTTCAGCATTTGTCAAAGAGATCATCGAAAGGGTAGAAGACGAATATTTTACGGTGGTTCTTCATAATTGCGGCAACACCGGTAATTGTACCCAAGCCATGATTGCAAGCGGTGCATCGGCCTATCATTTTGGGAATAAGATAGATATGGTGGAAGTTTTGAAACAAGTACCTTCAGACGCTTTGGTTATGGGCAATTTGGATCCTGTCAGCATCTTCAAGATGAGTAGTCCGGAAAGCATCCGAAAAGCGACATTAGAACTATTGGAAGCTACACGCAAGTATCCGAATTTCATATTATCCAGTGGATGCGACGTTCCTCCACAGACCCCATTCGAGAACATTGACGCTTTCTATGCAGCTTTAAACGAGTTTAATCATGCTTGAGCAGACTGTCCGTTTTGAAGACTTGCGCTTCAATCTATCTGAGTTGTACGAAGCCATGGGATATGGAAATGCCACTCCCGACCCGGTGACCATAGCCGAATCGGTATCCATCATTCGGGAAATCAGGGAATGGGTACGTCCGTCTTTCCTGTTTTTCCATACAGAAGGTGAACTGAACAACGAAAAAGAGGAACTGAAGGTTAAAGACATAGACTTTCGAATAGGGAAAATCATCTGCCGCCAATTAAGAGGCTCGGAATCCTATGCTTTCTTTACAGCTACCGCCGGACAGGAGTTCGAGAACTATCAAGAACGTTTAAAACAAGAAGGAGATATTGTAAGAATTTATATTGCAGATGCTTTGGGAAGTATTTTGGCTGAAAAGACTGCCGATTTAATGGAAGAAGCATTGGAGAAAGATTTGTTACAAAAAAAATGGAAACATACCAACCGGTTTAGCCCAGGCTATTGCGGTTGGCATGTTTCCGAACAACAAAAACTATTTTCAATCTTTCCCGTCTCCGAACCTTGCGGCATCCGTTTGACCGCCTCCAGTTTGATGCTCCCAATCAAATCAGTCAGTGGAGTAATCGGATTGGGAGCTAATGTCAGGAAATTAGATTACACCTGCGGTTTATGCACTTACGAGCAATGCTTCCGCCGGAAACAACGGAAGCATTGACGCAAGCATCAACCTTTATGTTATCGAGATTCTTCGCTTCGTTCTGAATGACAAAACAGACATAAGCTATTTTTATACATTACTTAATGTCCATTAAAGAATAAGTATAATCCAATCATTGTCATAATCAAGACAGCCCACAAACCTACAACCAAGCGAGATGGTTTTTCGTCCACTCCTTCAATATGCAAATTATCGGTTTGTGGATGTTTGTCTAATAAACTAACCAGCACCATCGCAACACTAATTACCACAAACAAATAGAAGGAAAGCATCATGAAATGAGGCCAACCGGGATATTCACTTGCGGGAAATACCCACAGATAAAGGACACCCACTCCAATACTGAATACAGTGCCCAATGTCAGAGCCATATTGGCTGCTGCTGTAGTTGTTTTTTCCCAAAATACTCCAAACAAAAAAACAGCGGCCATAGGAGGAGCAATAAAGCCAAGAACCGATTGAAAAATATTGAATAGATCCAATCCTTTGATACTATCAATCGCAACGGTTATCACCACTGAGACCAATGCACCGACAACTGTTACCACATGTCCTACACGAATAATCTTTTGAGCAGAAGCATTCGGATTGAATTTCTTCACATAAATATCCATGGTAAACACGGTACTGAGCGCATTCAATGCCGAGCCAATGGTACTAACCAACGCTGCAGTCAGTACTGCCAATACCAACCCCACCATACCTACAGGAAAAAGATGCGTCACCATCGTCATGTACGCTTCATCAGGATTAGCCAAATCCGGGAAAAGTGCCAAACATAAAATACCGGGAAGGATATACAAAGGAACATCCAATATTTTCAGCCATCCTGTAAAGTTAGCACCCAATTGCCCTTCCTTCAAGCTACGGGCAGCCAAAACCGGTTGCACCATGGATTGGTCTGTACACCAAAACCATACCCCCATAATGGGATATCCCAATACAATCGGCAACCACGGAAAAGCCGGGTCATCATTCGGACGGAACAGATTCCAATAATCAGCCGGGACTTTAGATGCCAACGCTTCGAATCCGCCTACTTTATAGATACCTACAATGCATAATGTTGCCGAAACGAATATCAACAACAACATCTGGTATACATTTGTATAAGCTACCGCCTTCAAACCTCCCAACATGGTAAAGAATGCAGAAATAATCAGCAATATCAAAGCCGACTGCCACATGGGAATATCGAATACTTGCCTAATCAGTACACCTCCGGCAAACAATGTCAAAGCCAACCACGAAATCAAAATAGTTACGATGGTATACCATGCCAAAATATTACGGGTAGATTGCCCGAAACGATGTCCCATAAATTCCGGTAAAGTAGTAATACGCGAACCTAAGTAGCGCGGAGCGAAAACAAAAGCCAACAAACAAATGAACACAAAGGCATACCATGCATAGTTACCCGACACGATACCGGTTGTAAAACCGGCACTGGCCGAAGCAATCAACATAGAAGGGCCTACATTGGTTCCCCACATAGAAAATCCAATGTGATACCACCGTAATGAGTTTTCCGCCAAAAATAAACTGCTCCCTTTTTTACGTTTGGTACTTGCCCAAATTCCAACAACAATTAGGATAAGGAAATAAGCAATCAAAATTCCCCAATCTAAAGTACCCATCAATATAGATTGCATCATTCAATGTATTAATTAAGGTTCATAATCATATTATTTTTTCTCCATCAGACTTTTAGCTACAGATACAGCCGAATTGGCATTGTCACTATAACCATCTGCACCTATTTCTTCGGCAAATACCTGACTGACAGGTGCACCACCTACCATCACTTTCACATTTTTGCGGATACCGGCTGTTTCCAACGCATGAATAACCTCCTTCATATAGGTCATGGTAGTAGTAAGCAAGGCACTCATACAAAGAATATCTGCCTGATGTTCTTTTACAGCATTTACAAATGCATCACTATCTACATCAATACCGATGTTCACCACATCAAAACCACATCCTTCGAGCATGGAAGCTACCAGATTCTTACCAATATCATGCAAGTCACCCTTTACTGTACCAATCACAATTTTACCAATAGAAACAGACTCTTCGCCAGCCATAAGCGGTTTTAGGATTTCCAGACCTGCTTTCATTGCTCTACCTGCCATCAGCAATTGAGGCACAAAGGCTTTTCCATCTTCAAAGCGTTGACCAATTTCGGCCATCGCTTTCACCATCTGCCCATTTATAATGTCTTGAGGTGACATGCCGTTATCGATTGCAGCTTTTGTTTCTGCCGAGGTTGTAGCTGCATTACCTGCAACGATAGCATCGAAGACTTTGGTAGAAGCCGGTGTTGCTTGAGGTAATGGAACCGACTGAGCTTGTTGAACCGATTCATCAGACGATTTGGGTTGTACAGTCTCGTCTATTTTAAGAACCACTCCACTCTTATGTGGTGACAAATAAATGCCATCTACCGGTTGCAACAATCTCGCTATAGCTGCAATATGTTCATCTGTCGTACCGCAACATCCACCAATAATATTTAACCGGTGCCATTCAAGCATAGGCCATACCGAACGTTGCATCATTTCCGGAGTCTGCGAATAATACCCGTTCGCATCGGGTTGACCCGCATTAGGATAAAGACTAATACACAATCCCTCCAATGCCCCCAACCGGTCAATGAGCGGAGCTATTTGAGACACATTGCCTACACAATTCAATCCTACAGAAAACAGGTCTGTTTTGTCGAGCGTTGCAATAAACTCTTCTATCGACTGCCCAAGCATATTCTTACCACTACCGTTAGGCACATTAAAACTAAGCATCAAAGGAATGCGCTTACCCAATTTTTTCATCGAAGCTTTTGCCGCTTCAACGGCCGCCTTGGCATTCTGGACATCAAAAATAGTTTCTATCAGCAGTACATCCACCCCACCTTCAATCAAAGCTTCCGTCTGTTCCTTATAAGCTTCGAACAACTTAGTATAACCAAATGTATTCCATCCCGGCTGCGTATTATCCGACATAATACTACATGTTTTTGATGTAGGGCCAACAGAACCAGCTACGAAACGAGGTTTTAGGGGATTCTTCTTCGAGTATTCATCGGCCAGTGTACGAGCCAATTTAACTGCAGCCAAATTAATTTCACGACATATAGTTTCCAGTCTAAAATCGGCCATCGATATACGTTGGGCATTGAAAGTATTGGTTTCTATAATATCAGCCCCTGCCTCAAGGTATTTACGATGGATTTCGCTCACCACATCAGGCTTTGTCAAACTCAACAAGTCGTTACATCCTTGCAAATCACAACCATGATTTGCGAAACGACTGCCTCGGTAATCCGTTTCCGTTAAATGATAACGCTGAATCATAGTCCCCATGGCACCATCGAGTACCAGCGTGCGTTTATTGGCTATTTCATACAATGGTATAGACATATTATTTTCTGTATTATGATTTTCAACAGAGGGATTTTCTATATTTTCGATGATATGATCAATTATTTCATCGATAGACTCCGATTGTTCAAAGTCTGAAAGATTAGGAGCGCAAACAGCTTGCGCCTTGCACTGTTCTACTATCTCCATGGCCTGTTCCACTTCATTTTCATTGTGGAAATCCATCTCCAAATGAACACCATCCGTTCCGATATTTTCGAGTAGCGGACGAAGCTCTTCAAGTGTCACCCAGCAAGCCATAATACTCTTTCCACTCTCCAAAATACGACGGTAAAGATTATACCATTTGGGAGAACCACCCTGTGGTTCACCTACTCCAGGTGTCCATTGAATGGCATTTAATTCTTCTATTTCAAGTATTGCAGGCAGGTGATGCTGTGCCCCCACCCCATCGAGATGATAAAGCGTATAGTCTATCTTCTGACATTGTTCCCGTAAGAAAGGTTGGGCAAAGCGTCTATAATCTTCCTCGTTAATCATGGTAGATATATCGCACTGCAACTTGGTCATTTTTCCGGGAGCCCATGCTGAAAAATAGCAGAACGCCATTTCGTCTCCTTCACGGATGATATCATAGAGTTCATCAAATACCTGAAAATAAATATCGTTTATTTGCTGCATCTGACGCTCAAGCACTTCGGGTTGCATCACTGTGTCAAGCAAAACTTTGTCTGTACCCTTCAATGCTGCCAATATATCCAATCCCTCCATCAAATCAGGCATACCTACATAATAGTTGCCATTCGCCTTGGCTTTACAAGCCTTCAGTAATTCTTTATGAAGCACCCAGTTGGGATGATTCGAATCAAATCTCAAGTCATCAGTAAAATCCGGATCAGGATGTATCCAAATAGTATCTTCACCTCCTTCAAAGACACCACCCAAAATGGCAGCAAGAGACCCCGGTCCCAATTGGGTGTTTGCAACTGGCAGCATATCAGCTTTCAAGGAACTATGAGCTACATACCAATCCAAATATTCGGCACGCCACTGAGAATCAAACCACTTTTGATTCAAATCAAGAGGTTCCTTCGGCATCAGGATATCAGCATGAGGAGTCACGCCCTCTTGAAAATGCTCCCACATATTGAGTACAATTCCCTTATGATTCCACCAATCTATATAATGTTTTTTGGTTTCATCCAAATTTGCTTTCCATGTTTTCATTATCTATATCCTTTATTTCCAATAACCTTTAAAATTCTCATCTATATGTAGAGCTATACTCTTGGACAAATCCATTTCATCTGTACATTCCACTTCTTCCGGATAAATAGGTATAACTGCTCCTGAACGTACATAGACGGGCATTTCGTCCAAAGGAACTTCCACGTTCTTCAACCAACGACCACCTTCCACACACTCTCCCGTAAAGAAATTAGTCCATTGCCCTTCAGGTAAATACACATCCCGACGGTTCTCGCTATTGATAACCGGAGCTACCAGAAAATCGTCACCAAAATAATATTGGTCATCAATATGCCAACACAATTTATCTTCCGGATGATGGAATACCAAAGCACGAAGCACCGGATAACCTGTTTCTGTAGACTTCTTACTTTGCTCCACAATATAAGGAATCAAAGCATAACGCAACTTCCACCATTTTTTAATCATCGATGCTATAGCAGGATAATGCCAAGGCTCACGTTTATTGGTTCCATGATAGCGGATATGTGAAGAAAAGACACCAAATTGAGTCCATCGCATGTATACATCATCCGACACTACTGAATTCATAAAATTAGGCAATGTATGGAATCCTGGTACATCATGGCTCCAAAAAGCAAAACCTGACAAGCCGAAATGAAGACCTCCTTTCAACGAACCAGCCATTCCATCCCACGAGCTACATGAGTCTCCTCCCCAATGTAACGGATAACGCTGACACCCTGCCCAAGCTGCACGTGCCCACACTATGCCATCCCCCGTAACGTCTTTTGTTATTTCGTATGCGGCCTTTTGATACAACAATGCATATAGGTTATTTAACAATTCAGGTTTCATTCCTTTGTACAATGCATCCATGTGGATATTTTCGCCAAAATCGGTTTTAATGCCGGCAACTCCCATATCGAGAAGATTCTTCAACAAACCTTTGTACCATTCAGTAGCTTTCGGATAGGTAAAATCAATGGTTCCTGCATAATCCAAAGCAGAGAAATTGGAGCCTTCCGATTCCTGTACCTTTGTCAATGGTGCAATGTAATCATTGGCTTTTGCTTCGGTTATTTGTTCTGCATCTTCGGCTACATAAGGTAATTGCCACAAAGTAACCCGATAACCTTTTTCCTTCAGACCGTAAATAAATCCTTTCGGATCGGGAAAACGTTCTTCATTGAATTTCCATTCACACAACCAGTCGGTCTTAAACCATCCTGTATCCAAATGGATTACATCACACGGATAATGTTCCGTACGCATACGGTTACATATTTCCGTCACTTCATCAGCACTGAAGTAAGTCATACGGCTCATCCATACCCCAAAGCTCCACAAAGGAGGCATAGACGGATAGCCGCTCAAATCACGATAACCTCGAATAATTTTTTCCGGTGTATCACCGGTTATAATAAAAACATCAAGCAAAGCTTGGTCACTCAAGAATTGTACAGAACGAGTAGAATAACCGGCCAATGACAACTTACTATGTGCACATGTATGATAAAACACACCATACAACCGACTGGAAAGATAAAAGGGGATATTCTTATAAGTACGACGATTGTTTACTCCCTGTCCATCTTGATTCTTCAAGAAAAAAGTTTGTCCGCTCAAATCCATTTTAGCAAACCGTTCGCCTGTCCCAGCAAAACACTCATCAGCTTTACATTCAAATGAAAGAGTAGCCCGTTCTTTTCTGCCGTCACACTTACAGAATCCCAAAGGTAAGGCATCGTAACGAGGAGGTGAAAAATGATCATAAGCAGCCAGGCGGATTTCCTTTTTTCCATCCGGATACAAACGAATATCCAAAGTCTCTTGTGGGTCGGGAAGCAGTTCGCTCCAACGGTCAAGCAAAGGTTCCTTCACATTAATTACGGCTCTTCGAGTACCATCAGGAGTTACCAATGTCCATTCATCTTTTCTTTGTTCAACGCATAAAGGTACCCGACTGATACGATTACTAAACTGAAGCATTTCCGATTCATCTGTTATTTCACCCTCACCAAACCCAACAAACAGACGGGTAATACCTGTTGTATATTGTCGAATGGTCAATATATATTCTTCGCGGGGAGCAGAAGTATCCTCTGCCATATCATTTGCCAATATTTGTTTCTGAAAAGGAACTACTATACATACGTCACCATCCTTTTCGTAAACCTTTGTCGGCTTACATGCTTTCCACAAGGATTCATCCTTCGACAAGTCCATGTCAAAGTCCATAAAATCAAATAAATGATAATTGGTTGGTTTCATTATAATCTGTTATTTTATTCTTCCTGCATTATTCTTAATGGATTCACTCACTGTTGGTCCGTTGTTCCTGCATCTCAGGGCAGGTCCGGGTCTGTTATCGCCAAACCGAATTTCCGGGCACCAGTTATCTTCTACCGTATAGCCATCTGTAGCCTCATCAAAATAGATATAGAAAGCCCGGTCGTTGGTAGCATAGGGCGACTTGACCAAATTCTCCATCCGATTTCCTTTCATAACCGAACCGGGTTGATTGGATAAAGTATATAATCCTCCCGCATCATAAAGGATACGGGCAAAATCATGTATATAATTCGCTTCTATACGATTGTTCTTCATTCCACTTTCCAAAGATGTCCACCCCCATCCTACACAAATACCCGAATAGTTCACATGACAGACCTCATTGTGCGTAATCGTCATATCACTTACATAACCGGCACCAATGCCTACACACCCCCAGTCTTCGGAAGTTACTTCACAGATTAGATTATTGTGAATCCGAATATCCGAGCACAACTCTTGTGCATTAATCGGTTTGAAAGGTACATGTGTTTCAAATCCACCATCGGGAAATGCACCCACCAACAAAGCACTTCCACCTATATCTGTAAATATACTGTTTGTTACACACGAAGCGGTAACAGCCCACTCCATATCCAAACCTGTAGATGCCATATGCCGGAAAGTACATCCGTCAAATGTAATATGATGGGCACCTTTTACCCGAACTGCAGTTCCCGGACGGGCAATCCATGCCTGATTCTCTAATTCTGCTTTCTCAGGAAGTCCGGGTATCTGCAGTTTATAAGCATCCAATAAATATAAACCTCCTTGCAAAGTAACATGGCCTTGGTAAGAAGGACGCATCCATGTAGCATATTCAAAAGAAATTCCTTTGAAACCAACATATCCAACCGGACGTTCCAATGAACCATCTATTGTCAACAAAGTTTCCAATGCTGGGACTACAACTCTGGCCGTATTCATATCCTCTCCTTCACGAGGGTAATAATAAATCTTTCCGGAAGGATAATCCTGATACCATTCACCCGGTTCATCCACCAATTCCAATGCATTGACAAGGGTATAAGAAGAACTACCCTTTTCTCCATCGATTACAGGTTGCGGCCACGGGTGTGAAAATTCCAGATAACTCTCCGGCTCATGAAAACGGACAACAGTTTTTCTTCCCATCTGTTCCATTTGTTTAACACGAAGAATTGCTATAGCCCAACGCTGATGTACAATCATTTCCAACTGACCGGCCTGTTCTAACTTTTCCTTTGGAGTAGGTATAGTGATGGTCTGATTCTTTGGATCAAAATCAATCATTCTGTCAAGAATGCCTTCCTTGAATAAAGAAGCGCGACGAGCCTTCTTCCCATTGACCCACAACTGACGGAATTCCAACATACGATTACCTATTTTAGGTGCATCTGCTGTCCAAACTTTTCCTTGTACCGAAGTAGGCAAGCGCTCATCTGTACATTCTGGAGTCCAGCCAATCACTTCCTTTCCTCCACTAACTACAGGCGAAGTTCCGGGAAGCGCACATATCAATGTAGGCGACTGTGCTGTACCACTGTCTTCCGGACGAACAAACAACATGGATGTCTGTACATACTCTCCGTCGGCCAACCAAATATTAATACCATCGGCACCCTCCGGCCGATTCAAACGCCTCCATTCACGTGCTTCTTGCAATGCACGTTCCAAAGTTAAGAAAGGTGCTTTTTCAGTTCCATCTGAATGGTCATTCCCCTTTGGAGATACATAAATATGACCGGCACATAAAGTTAACCAGGCACCCAAACTCAAAAAGATAGAGAGTATCAATCGTATCATAACATTATTCTTTAATATTAAAAGACGGATTAAAAATCAATTAGTACTCCCTCCACAAAGAAATATTTATCAAAACTATTCTATTATTACCTTTCTTCCTCCTACATGACCACCAAATTCCGGAGCATAGACCGAACGGATGGTAGCGGCACCTTCTTGGTAACTGCCGGCCAAGTTGATATAGACATCGTACTGAAGTACATAAGTACCCTTACGCATCTGTTCGATAA
>CAZFDP010000015.1:0-17664 GCA_964518185.1 uncultured Phocaeicola sp.
ATAAGGGCTTTTACATTAACAGCCAAATTTTTGCACCCGTTTTTTCTTATTTATTCAAGATAGTTTCTATCTCGGCAAGTTCTTCTTCGCTAAACGAGAGGTTATCCAAAGCATGAAGATTGGCTGCCAACTGGCGCACCGAACTGGCCCCCACAATAACCGAAGTCATCCGTTCGTCCTTCAACACCCATGCCAAAGCCATTTCGGCCAAGGTCTGTCCACGACGGGCAGCCAACTCATTCAGTTGCATGGCTTTCTGTATCTTATCATCGGTCACCTGACTCAGTTGCAGGAAACCGGTGGAACGGGCCGCACGAGAGTTTTCGGGAATGCCGTGCAAATATTTGTCGGTAAGCAAGCCTTGTGCCAAAGGCGAGAAGGCAATGACCCCCGAGCCATACTCTGCAGCCAAAGGAAGAGTTTCCGGCTCGATGGTACGGTCGAACATGCTGTAACGATACTGGCTGATGAGGCAAGGAACGCCTGCAGCCTTCATCATTTCGTAAGCCTGTCGGGCTTGTGCCGGCGGATATTTGGAAATACCGATATAGAGCGCCTTTCCTTGCTTGACAATATCTATCAGCGTCTGAATGGTTTCTTCTACCGGAGTAACTCCATCGTAACGGTGGCTATAGAAGATATCGAAATACTCCAACCCTGTGCGACGAAGGCTTTGGTCGATGCTGGCCATGAGATTCTTGCGCGAGCTGCCATCGCCATAAGGGCCTGTCCACATGCTATGTCCGGCTTTGGAGGAGATAATCATTTCGTCGCGATAGCCTTGGAAATTCTCCTTCAGAATCTTTCCGAAATTGATTTCTGCACTTCCGGGCTCCGGTCCATAGTTATTGGCCAAGTCGAAATGAGTCACTCCATTGTCGAAAGCATACTTAATCATGTCAGTAGCCACGCCAAAATCGTCCACGCTTCCGAAGTTGTGCCACAAGCCCAACGAGATGCGGGGTAAAAGCAAACCGCTGTTTCCGCAATACTTATATTGCATCTTGCTGTAGCGGTCGGCAGAGGGTTGGTAGGTATTCATTATCAAATATTTTATGGTTAAAGATTATCGTCCCAATAACGTTTTTTCGGCCTGCTCCATGGTAGCGAAGTTGAATCCTTCGACTACATTGTCCATCAGAGCGGCAATCCGGTCGTTACACAAATTGCCGATACTTCCTTCATGTGTATGGTGTACCTGCTTATTGTGGGTAAACTTGCCGGCTTCGATATCGAGTCCCACTTTCTTGTAGGCATCGCGGAAAGGCATGCCTTCGGATGCCAGGCGGTTCACTTCTTCCACACTGAAAATGTAGAGATAACGGTCATCGTCCAAGATGTATTCGTTAATCGAAATCTTGTCCATGATGTAAGTGGCCATCTGCAAACAATCCTTCAGTTCCTGGAAAGCGGGCAGGAAGACTTCCTTGATAATCTGCAAGTCACGGAAATAGCCCGATGGGAGATTATTCATAATGAGCATAATCTGTTGGGGAAGCGCCTGTATCTTGTTGCACTTGGCACGGGTAAGTTCGAACACATCGGGATTCTTCTTATGCGGCATGATACTGGAGCCGGTAGTACATTCGTCGGGCAACTTCACAAAGCCGAAGTTCTGACTACTGAACATACAGGCATCGAATGCCATTTTGGCCACGGTTCCTGCAATGGTAGCCATAGCAAAAGCCACGTTGCGTTCCATCTTACCGCGTCCCATCTGGGCGTATACCACATTGTAATTCATGGAGTCAAAACCCAAAAGACGGGTGGTCATTTCGCGGTTCAAGGGGAAGGACGAACCATATCCGGCTGCCGAGCCAAGCGGATTGCGGTTGCACATCTTGAAAGCTGCCTGGAGGAACATCATATCGTCTACCAGACTCTCGGCATAAGCACCGAACCATAAGCCGAACGAGGAAGGCATGGCTATCTGCAAATGGGTATAACCAGGCATCAGTACATCCTTGTATTTGTTGCTTTGCACAATGAGTACCTTGAACAAATCTTCTACGGCCTCGGCAATTTCTTTCAGTTCGGCACGAGTATATAGCTTCAAATCGACCAGTACTTGGTCGTTGCGCGAACGTCCGCTATGAATTTTCTTGCCCACATCTCCTAATTTACGGGTGAGCATCAACTCTACTTGCGAATGAACATCTTCGATACCATCTTCAATCACAAACTCTCCTCTCTCGGCCGATGCATAAATATTCTTCAGCTCTGCCAACAAGACTTTCAGTTCATCTGCTTCCAACAATCCGATGCTTTCGAGCATGGTAATATGTGCCATAGAACCAAGTACATCGTGCTTGGCCAAATAAAGGTCCATTTCACGGTCGCGACCTACAGTAAAACGGTCAATCTCTTCGTTGACCTGTACACTCTTTTCCCAAAGTTTCTGTGCCATATCTATTTTATTAATAGGTAATCATAGCCAGCATATCGGCAATTTTTTCTACTCCTTCCTGCAAAGGTTTGGTTACCATTGCCTTCATGAACATATTCACTTCGGCGCGGATGGTTACTTTCATCTTGGCTTGCTCCTCGCTCACCGGAAGTATCTGTACCCATAAATTTACAGGAATGGGCGATTTGTCACCTTCGAACTTGATACATTTGCAAGGTTCACGTTCGATGATGCGCAAGGTTACGTTCATACCTTGTACGGTAAGTGTCAGCGAATCGCGGTCGAATGCCACATCTTGTATCTTGTCGCCCACCTTTTCGCGCACTTGTTCAAAACGTTCTTTCAACGAAGCCAAGTTATTCAAGTCCTCCAACTTGTTATATACCCGTTCCTGACTGTAAGGAACGTATTTTACACTACTTTCGAATTGTGCCATAGTTCTATTAATGGAAAAAGAGAACTGTCCGAGTACTTTTCCGTACCCGAACCGCTCTCAATATCTTATTTTTGAATAATCAACAAATTATTTACCAGCTTCCCAATGAGCGGGATCTTTTCTCCAAGCGTTCAATACAGGAACATCTTCTTCGCTGATATAACCAGTCTTCAAAGCCACATCCAAAACGGCTTCGTAGTTGGTCAATGTCACCAAATTCACGTTGGCATTCTTGAAAGCTTCGATTGCTACAGGGAATCCGTAAGTGAATGAGGCCACCATACCGATAACTTCGCAACCATCGCGACGGATAGCTTCTACTGCCTTCAGACTGCTGCCACCGGTTGAAATCAAGTCTTCGATAACCACAACCTTCATACCCGGACGAAGTTCACCTTCAATCAAGTTTTCCAAACCATGATCCTTTGGAGTGGAACGAACATAAACGAACGGAAGATTCAATTCTTCTGCCACCAATGCACCTTGAGGGATAGCACCTGTAGCCACACCGGCAATTGCATCTACCTGACCGAATTCTTCGAGGATAGTACGGCTGATTTCCAGTTTGACGAAATTACGTAAAGAAGGATAGGAAAGTGTCTTACGGTTGTCACAATAAAACGGAGACTTCCAACCTGACGCCCAAGTGAACGGATTAGCCGGTTGCAACTTGATAGCCTTAATCTTCAATAATTTCTCTGCGAATAATTTTTCTAAAGTATTCATAACTTAACTGTATCTGATAATTTTTCGCAAAATTAGAGAAAGGATTTGATATAACGAAAAAGAACGATGTAAATTTTCAGCTTTTCTTTCGAAAAATCAGGTTTCTCCTGCTAAAGCCAAGGTTAGAACGCTGATGTGCAGACCATGAATTTCTTTCAATGCGTCTGCACATGCCACAATCGTTGCACCCGTAGTAAACACATCGTCCACCAATAGGATGTGTTTACCTTCCATACGATGAGGGTCATTGCAGACAAATACTTCATTTACATTCATCCACCTTTCGTATTGGCTTTTATGGGTTTGCGTGTCGGTATATTGGTCTCTTTGCAACCAGTCGGTCACGACGGGAGCCCCTACCACCGAAGCAATTCCTCCGGCCAGCATTTCACTTTGATTATAACCACGCTTCCGCAACTTTTGGGGATGCAGTGGAATAGGGACCAAAGCGTCTATTCCGTCGAAGAATCCGGAAACCTGCATTTCGGTCGCCATACATTGTCCCAATATAAAGCCCAATTGGTGGTTGCCATAATATTTCAGTTCATAAAGAAGTTTACGCACATCGCCTCCTTTGGAGTAATACAAGAAGGCAGCAGCCCGTTCGAGTGGGAAACGTCCCCAGAAGTTCTTCTCCATCTCATTGTCCTTCTGCAGATGCAAAGATGTCCTCGGAAGTTTGGACAGGCATTTAAAGCACAAGCCTTTCTCGCTCCTCGGTAATCTTTCGCCACACACCGCACAATAACGGGGAAAGAAAAGTTCCCATATATCACTCCATACACTCATCTCCGCAGCCTATTTCTTTCAAACATTTCAGGATATCATCCATTCCATACCCCCGTCCAAGTGCAAAACGTATCAGTTTTCCATTGCGTTCATAATCGTTGCGGGCCTTTACTTCCTTCTTTTTCTTTTGGAGCAGTTCCGACAAAGTCGATAAATATTCTTCTTTGTCCAATTCGGACATCGCTTCTTCAATCAGAGCCGAAGGAAGTTGTTTCATTCGGAGTGCCTGTGCAATTCGTGCCGTTCCCCAACGATTAAAACGATGTTTTTCACGAACGAAAGCGACGACATAGCGCGGCTCGGAAATATAGTTGTCCTTGACCAACGTCTGAAGGATATTTTCCACACTTTCTGCAGGTGTACCCCATAGTTGTAATTTCCGTCTGACATCGGATATACAACGCTCGGCAACTGCGCAATAAGCCTCAGCTTTATAACGTGCTTCATTTTCCGTACATTCTTTTTTCATGGCTTGACCGCTTTAATCATCCGTTCATTTTCGAACCTATCCTTCCGAAGGATTACATTCTGATAGCCCAATTCTTGTAACATGGCCATCATTTCCTTTCCATAGGCTTGGTTGATTTCAAAATAAAGGCTTCCCTGAGGGGTTAACATCTTCATCCCTAATTGAGCAATGGCACGATAAAAGATCAATGGATCGGTGTCGGGCACAAACAAAGCCGTATGAGGTTCCCAATCTAGCACATTGGCTTCCATATTCTGCTTCTCACTTTCGCCAATGTAAGGAGGATTGCTGACAATGGCCTCCCAACACTCTTTCTCGGGAACAGCCGAAAGAATATCCTGTTGCCGGAAACATACATCGACATCGTTTTGAGCCGCATTCCGTTTGGCCACTTCCAAGGCCCCTTCGGAAATGTCCCAAGCCTCCACTTGTACGTTCGGCAACCATTTCGCCAACGAAATGGCAATGCATCCACTTCCGGTTCCCATATCAAGTATACGACAAGCCGACTTCCCTTGGAAATCAGTTGTCACCCATTGCACCAGGTCTTGAGTTTCAGGACGAGGAATCAACACATTCCCGTCCACTTCGAAAGTCATTCCACAGAAATTCTCCCTACCTATTATATATTGTATAGGTTCATAGTTCTTCAACCTCTCCAACATTTCACGCAAAAGGTCAAGGTCTTTATTAAAAACTTCCTTATCTTTGCCGCCAAACAATTCGAGAGTTGAAAAGCCAAGCCCTTCCACCAGCAACATTTTTGCCAGTGCAGCGGCTTCCGCATCGGGATAATGCCCCGAAAGCATTTTCTTTATTTCATGATAAACAGGATGCATCTCAATTCATTTTCGGATACAAAAGTAAGAATTAAAGTAAAAAGACGATGACAAAAGACGAAAAATATATGGCCCGTTGCATCCAATTGGCTAAAAACGGACTTTGCAATGCTGCCCCTAATCCAATGGTGGGTGCAGTCATTGTACACAACGACCATATCATTGGTGAAGGCTATCATGCCCGTTGCGGAGAGGCACATGCTGAAGTCAATGCCATCCATTCGGTCAAAGATGAAAGTCTGCTGAAGGAATCGACCATCTATGTAAGTTTGGAGCCTTGTTCACATTATGGGAAAACGCCTCCGTGTGCCGACCTCATCATCAGCAAAGGCATCCCTCGCGTTGTAATAGGCTGTATGGACCCATTCTCGTTGGTTGCCGGAAGAGGAATACAAAAGCTCCGTGATGCGGGAATTGAGGTCTGTGTAGGAATTTGCGAGGAAGAATGTCGCCAATTGATACAGCGCTTCATCACCTTCCATACTTATCACCGCCCTTACATCCTTTTAAAATGGGCACAATCGGCTGATGGATATATAGATAACGAACGAGCAGGAGGAAATCCCGTTATTTTTTCCACTCCACTCACATCTATGCTTGTGCATAAAAAAAGGGCTGAGTACGCCGCTATATTAGTAGGCCGTAAAACAGCATTGCTCGACAATCCGTCGCTCACCACCCGGCATTGGTATGGCAAAAATCCTGTACGGTTGGTCATCGACAAGGATTTGACGCTTCCAGCAGACCTGCATCTGTTTGACGGTACGGCGAAAACGTTTGTCTTTACCAGACGTACAGATGTTTCCTCTTATCCGAATACGACATTCATCCCTTTGGATTTTGATCGGGATATTCTTCCCCAATTATTGGAAGTGCTTTATGAACAAAAGCTCCAATCCCTTATAATCGAAGGGGGAAGCATTCTTTTACAATCCTTTATAGACGCCGGTTGTTGGGACGAAGCATGCATAGAGACTTCGCCTATTGTTTTAGGGGCAGGTGTAAAAGCACCCAACATGCCCGAAGAACACGAATATTTAACAGAACATTGTTTCGGAAGAGAGTTAAAATATGTATTCAATAAGCCATTAAGACGGGAGTTTTAAGGCAAATAGCTGAAAAAAAGCCTTATTTTATCTATAAATTAATATAAAACTTGCCTTAAAACTTCTATGGTGAGAAAAATCTTTCTACTTTTGCAACTTGTAACAAAAGCATCTATTACAAAATGAATATAAGATTACTGAATATTATCACATGTCTATTTATAACGGCTTGCGTCGTCACTTCTTGTTTGGAAGACGAAGAATACGAATATGAATATAGTGCGGATGCCAGCATCACCGCTTTTTCTATTAATAATATTGAAACGAAATATCAAGCCACAGTCGACGGGAAAGATACGACATTGACTGCCACCGTAACAGGAACGAATTACCCTTTCGCCATTGACCAGAACCAAGGGCTTATCTATAATGTGGATTCACTCCCCGTAGGGACAGATATTAGTAAGGTTGTGCCCGAAATTAGCGCCGATGGCTATGTATTTATTGCGGCAGAAACAGATTCCATCTGGGAAGAAGGCGATTCTTTGGATTTCCGTCAACCTATCCTGTTTAAAGTCATGTCAGCACAAGGTTCATACGGACGTACATATACGGCCAAGATAAACGTGCACCAACAAGACCCTAACGAAATGGAATGGAGCCGCTTCAACAGCAATTTCAGTTCCGAAATTGGCCGTCAGAAGGCCGTATACTTCAACCAACAGATTCTTGTCTTTGCCGAACTGGAAAATCAAGTTGCCATTACAATGGCCAATCAGGACAATGGAAGTGAATGGACTTTCCTTCAGCCCATTGACATTCCGGTCAAAGCCGATTATGCATCGGCCATCGCATGGGATGGTTCCCTTTACATATTGGCGGACAACGAGTTATACACATCAAAAAATGGAATCAATTGGACTAAAGTAGACACCCAGCAAAAGATGAGCAGCCTTACTGCAGCCATTGACGAAGGACATGAAAAGAAATTAATAGGAATTACTACAGACAACCTGTATGCAGAAACAACCGACGGAAACACATGGACAACCTATGCTGCTATTCCTGAAGATTTCGCCAAGGAAATGTATTCGTACGCATATTATCCGTTGGCAACTAACAATGCACTTTATCGCATAGTCCTGATGGGACAGAACGATATAGAAAGCAGCTCCAACAATATCGTATGGTCACAACTTGCATCCGAACATGAATGGACACCACTCTCTATGGAAGAGAACAATAATGCATGTCCAAATATGAGTAATGCAGGTATGATACATTATAACGGATTGTTATACGCATTTGGCGGTCCGGGTAAAAACGATTCATCGGTCAAAGCCTTTGAATATTTCTACGTATCCAATGACAACGGAATCGGTTGGGAAAAAGTGACAGAGAAAATGCTGTTCCCTGACGAATTCGCTTCTATTTATACACAAGCGGAAGGAAATTATTCTTTCGTTATAGACAACAACCATTTCGTATGGTTTATGTGGGGAAAGACCGGTGAAGTTTGGCGAGGCAGAATCAACAAGTTAGGATTCGTTAATCAATAATGAAACAGAGTTATGCTATATAAAGAACAAATAGACAAGAATCGGATTCCATCACATATCGCCATTATTATGGATGGGAACGGCAGATGGGCCAAGCAATGGGGAGAAGCCCGTAGCATGGGACATCAAGCAGGAGCGGAAACCGTACATATCATAGCGGAAGAAGCAGCCAGATTAGGTGTCAAGTTCCTTACCTTATATACATTCTCGACAGAAAATTGGAATCGTCCACAAGATGAAGTCAATGCATTGATGGCCTTGTTGATGGAATCCATCGAAGAAGAAATCTTCATGAAGAACAACATCAGTTTCCGCATCATCGGTGATGTAGAGAAACTGCCACCTATGGTTCTTGAACGATTGAACAAATGCATCGAACGTACCTCAGTCAACACAGGGATGTGTCTCACACTTGCTCTCAGTTATTCATCCAAATGGGAAATTACCCATGCCATGAAGCAAATAGCCCAAAAGGTAAAGGAAGAAGAATTGTCTGTCAATGAGATTACTGATCAAACTATTGACCAGCACTTGAGCACCCATTTCATGCCCGATCCGGAATTACTGATTCGTACCGGCGGAGAAATCCGTCTCAGCAACTATCTGTTATGGCAATGTGCTTATTCAGAACTATATTTCTGCGATACCTTCTGGCCCGACTTCAAGGAAGAAGAGTTTTGTAAGGCGATATATGATTATCAAGGAAGAGAACGTCGATTTGGAAAAACCAGTGAACAAATATAAAGTCAGATAAAAATGATCTATCGAATTTCATCCATATTATTAATATTAACATGTCTGTTCTGCTTCAATATCCAGAGTAAGGCTCAGGAAATTGCAGTGGAAGAGAACAACAGCCCTGTCATTACTTATACAGGTAACCCTAAGAAATACGAAATCGGAGGAATAAAAGTAGAAGGTGTCAAGAACTACGAAGATTATGTATTGATTGGTCTTTCCGGTTTATCGGTAGGACAAACCATAACCGTTCCGGGCGATGAAATTACAACTGCCGTCAAGCATTATTGGAGACACGGCTTGTTCTCTGACGTAAAAATCGAAGCAGAAAAGATTGTAGGCGACAAGATATATCTGAAAATTATCCTTGCGCAACGTCCCCGTATCGCCAATATTCATTATCATGGTATAAAAAAGAGCGAGCGCGAAGACTTGGAAGCCAAACTGAGTATGGCCAAGGGTACACAGATTACTCCGAACATGATTGACCGCGCTAAAATCATTATCAAGAGACATTTCGATGATAAAGGTTTCAAGAATGCCGAAGTAACCATCGTGGAACGTAATCTTGAAGACAATAAGGAACAAGTGGATGTAGACATCATGATTGACAAGAAAGAAAAGGTAAAAGTACATCAAATAACCATTGATGGGAATACCGTTCTGACTGACAAGAAGTTGAAGCGAATCATGAAAAAGACCAATGAAAAGAACAAGTTGGCCAACATATTCCGTACCAAGAAGTTCATCGAAGACAAATACGAAGAAGACAAGCAACTCATCATCGACAAATATAACGAATTGGGATATCGTGATGCGTTGATTGTAGTCGATAGTGTTACACCTTTCGACGATCGTACGGTAGATGTATACATGCGTATTGAAGAAGGTAACAAATATTATGTCCGTGATATAAATTGGGTAGGTAACACCGTATACAATTCGGACTATTTGGCTCACAAGCTCCGCATGAAAAGAGGGGATGTGTATAACCAGAAATTGTTGAAAGAACGTATCAGCGATGATGAAGATGCAATTGGTAATGATTATTATAACCAAGGATATGTATTTTATAACCTCGACCCGGTAGAAGTAAATATTGATGGTGACTCCATCGATTTGGAAATGCGCGTGGTAGAAGGTCCTCAGGCTACAATCAAACGAGTACGCATCAATGGTAACGACCGTTTGTATGAAAATGTAGTGCGTCGTGAGCTCCGTACCAAGCCGGGTGATTTGTTCAACAAGGATGCCCTTGAACGTTCTTATCGTGAAATTGCACAGATGGGACACTTCAATCCTGAAAACATCCAACCCGATGTGCAGCCTGACGGTGTAAATGGTACAGTAGACATTAATTGGAATTTGGAATCAAAAGCAAACGACCAGGTAGAATTCTCTGCTGGTTGGGGACAAACCGGTGTAATTGGTAAGTTGAGCTTGAAATTCACCAATTTCTCTATGATCAATTTGTTCAAGAAGAGTGATAACTATCGCGGCTTCCTGCCACAAGGTGACGGACAAACATTAACCATCAGTGGACAAACCAATGGTAGCTATTATCAATCGTATAGCGTATCATTCTTTGACCCCTGGTTTGGAGGAAAGCGTCCGAACTCGTTCTCTGTTTCGGCATTCTATTCCGTTCAGACAGACATCAGCAGCAACTATTACAACTCGGCCTACATGAACAACTATTATAACTATATGTATGGATATGGTAGTTATTATGGCGGTTATAATAACAGCATGTACAATTACGAATCTTATTACGACCCGGATAAATCCATTCAAATGTTCGGTGCTTCCATCGGATGGGGTAAACGTTTGAGATGGCCTGACGATTACTTTACCTTGTCGGCCGAATTATCATTCCAACGCTTCATCCTGAAAGACTGGAGTTACTTATACATCCGTCTGAACAATGGCGAGTACATGTCTACAGGTAACTGTAACAACTTGAGTCTCGGATTCACTTTGTCGCGTAATTCTACCGACAACCCAATATTCCCACGTAAGGGTTCTGAATTTACAGCTTCTGTACACTTTACTCCCCCCTATTCTTTGTTTAGCAACAAAGATTATGCTACATACGGTAAGGACAATTACGAAGAAGCTGCCAGTGTATACAATTGGGTGGAATATCACAAATGGAAATTCAAATTCAAATCCTATACAGCTTTGTTGACAGGACAAAAATGCCCGGTTATCATGACACGTGCCGAAATGGGGTTATTGGGACATTACAACAAATATAAGAAATCTCCGTTCGAGACCTTCTATATGGGTGGTGACGGTATGACAGGCTATAGTGTAAGTTATGCATCAGAAACCATTGCATTGCGTGGTTATGAAAATGGTTCATTGACTCCTTATGGTAGCGAAGGGTATGCCTATGTACGTTTGGGTGCAGAACTCCGCTATCCGTTAATGTTGGAAAACTCAACAAGTATTTACGCCCTTGGTTTTGTTGAAGGTGGTAACGCTTGGACCGAAGTCGGTAAGTTTAATCCGTTCAAGTTGAAGCGTTCGGCCGGTTTAGGTGTACGTATTTTCCTCCCGATGATTGGTATGATGGGTATTGACTGGGCATACGGTTTCGACAAAATCAATGGTTCTTCACAATATAGCGGAAGCCAATTCCACTTTATCTTAGGACAAGAATTCTAAACTATAAAACGTAACGAGCTATGAAGAAAGTAATTTTATTATCCGTTTTTTGCGTAATGAGCCTATTGGGTATTCATGCGCAGAGCTTTGCTATGATTGACATGGAATATATTTTAGAAAATATTCCAGCTTACCAGCAAGCCAACAATCAATTGGAACAGCTTTCGCAACAATATCAGAAAGCCATCGAAGCCAAAGCAAAAGAAGCTGAAAATCTTTATAAGGCTTATCAACAGGCATCAGCCACTTTAACCGCTACACAAAGAACTCAAAAAGAAGAAGCGATTGTAGCCAAAGAAAAGGAAGCTGCCGAATTGAGAATGAAATATTTTGGTCCCGAAGGTGAAATGGCCAAGAAACAAGATGAGTTGATTGCCCCTATAGAAGACAGCATTTATGAAGCCGTCAAACAAATTGCATTACAGCGTGGATATGATGCTGTTATAGATCGTGCTTCGGCAACAAGCGTCATTTTTGCCTCACCAAGCATAGACATCAGCAATGAAATCCTCTCAAAGTTAGGATATTCAAATTAATTTCATACATTTGCAAACGAATTGAATTGTAATCACTAAAAAATAAATAAGAACTATGTTGAAGAAAATTGCTTTAATCCTTTTGCTTATCGCTCCGATGAGCGTATTTGCACAGAAATTTGGTCACGTTAAGGTCCAGGAAATTATCAATGTTATGCCTGATTTTACAAAAGCTCAGACAGACATCAAGGCTATGGAAAAACAGTATATGGATGAAATCCAACGTGCCACTGATGAATTGAACAAAAAATATGCTGCATTCCAAGAAGAGCAAGCCAACTTACCACAAAACATCAAGGATCGCCGCATGAAAGAGTTGCAGGATCTGAATGAAAAAGGTATGCAATTCCAACAAGATGCTCAACAACAATTGAACCAAAGCTGGATGCAAATGTTGGAACCTATTGCCAAGAAGGTGGATGACGCTATCAAGGCTGTTGGTCAAGAAGGCGGTTATATATACATTTTCGACTTGACTTCAACCAACATTCCTTTTGTAAGCGAAACTTTGTCTACCGATGTTACCGCAGCTGTAAAGGCTAAATTAGGTTTGCAATAAGAATATCTCGATGTCATATCGTGCCATCCTGAGCGAAGCGAAGGATCTGAATACCTTTATTCTCGTATTCAGATTCTTCGCTTCGCTCTAAATGATAACCAAGACCATTAAAACAAATGAGAGACAACGGTTTGCCGACAACAGGTTCCATTGGCGTATTCGATTCCGGCTACGGTGGATTAACCATATTGGATAAAATACGCAAGCAATTGCCCCAGTACGATTATATCTATTTGGGAGACAATGCCCGTACTCCTTATGGCACCCGTTCGTTTGAAGTGGTATATGAATTTACCCTGCAAGCAGTCGAAAAGCTCTTTGACTTGGGCTGTCCGTTAGTCATTTTAGCCTGTAATACAGCATCAGCCAAAGCGTTACGGAGCATTCAGCAAATCGACCTTCCAAAAATGGACGATACACGCAGAGTATTGGGAGTGATACGCCCCACAGCCGAATGTATCGGTAACATTACCTACAGCCGCCATGTAGGTATCCTTGCCACAAGCGGCACTATCAAATCGGAATCCTATATCATGGAAATACGCAAACTGTTCCCCGACATTGTAGTTACGGGAGAAGCTTGTCCCATGTGGGTTCCTTTGGTAGAAAATAACGAATTCCAATCAGAAGGAGCCGATTATTTTGTCCGCCAGTACATTGAACGTCTGCTAAAGAAAGATCCTTTAATAGACACGCTTGTGTTGGGCTGTACACATTATCCGCTGCTTATAGAGAAGATCAAACGATTTGCGCCCCCCCATATCCGTATCATTGCTCAGGGAGAATATGTAGCCCAAAGCTTACAAGACTACCTCCAACGCCATCCGGAAATGGATGACCGTTGTACTAAAAACGGGACATGCCGTTTTTATACCACAGAAAGCGTGAATAAGTTTCAGGAATCTGCTACCGTATTTCTACAGCAGAAAGAAATTCAAGTGGACAACATTACTTTAGGATAACCATTATGCCAACAAGCGACGGCTCAAATGGCGGACAGGATACCACACCGAGAGGAAGCTCACAATCCATACGGTAACAAAAACAAGTATCACATCTTGTACATGAACGCTCACCGGATAAGCATCGACAATGAAAGAGCCTTCACCGGCACCTCCCAAGCCAATCAATCCAAATTCTTGTTGTACCAAACAAAGAATCAAGCCCAATACAATGCCTATAACGGCTCCCAACAAAGAAATCAAGCATCCTTCGAATAAGAAAATACGGGATATCAGAGTGTTATCAGCCCCTAAATTACGGAGCGTCACTACATCCGCACGTTTATCTATAATAAGCATAGAAAGAGAACCGATGACATTGAAGCAGGCTATCAGCAATATAAAGGTCAGAAATATATACGATATCAACTTTTCCACCTCCATAATACGGAACGTATCTGATTGTTGTTCATAACGGTCAAGCACCATAAAGCCCTCTCCTAATTGTTCTCGGATGGTTTCCTTCGCCTTATCGATATCCGTTCCGTCTTTCAATTTCAATTCAATGGAACTCACTTCAGTTTCGTATTGAAAGAGTTTCCGTGCAAAATCCAACGAAGTAAGCATATAAGACGCATCATATTTCTGCTGGTTGACGGCAAAGACCAAACCCGAAGAATACAGATAGCCCGATTTAAAACTACTTGTAGGATTCGCCACATTAATTTTAGTTCCACGCTTGGGAGCATATACTTCCAACGGATCGACGAAACGAATACCCGTACCCAATATAGAAACCAACTCTACTCCAGGAATAACATAATCTACGACTTCATCGCTCAATACCATTTGTCCCCTTCCATATAAGATACTATCAATCGCAGTCAGTTGATTGAAATTATCTTGTATCCCTTTAAGGACAATCATTGCCTGCCTACCTTTATATTGTACCATGGCATTATCCTCGAGCGATTCGGAGAACACCTCCACTTCGGGCAATCTACGCAAATCCTGGATACACGAATCCTGTGCATTGAACACCTTTCCACTCGTTGCCGTTATTTTCAGTTGAGGGTCGAAAGCCGTAAAGAGCGTTGCCACCAAATCCTGAAAGCCGTTGAATACGGACAAGGTGCATACCAATGCCAGTGTAGCCAATGCCACCCCACACACTGATACCCCCGAAATCACATTAATGGCATTGTGCGACTTCTTGGCAAAAAGATAACGTTTGGCAATGTAAAGGGAAAGATTCACCGCACACTTATTTTTTCAACAGTTCGTCGATGCGATCTACATAATCCAACGAATCATCGACAAAGAACTTCAATTCGGGAATGATACGCAACTGATGGCGAACCCTTGTACCCAATTCAAAGCGGATGGCTTTGGAATTGTTATTGATATTCTTCACAATTTCTTCTGCCCGATTGGAAGGGAATACACTAAGATAAGCACGTACAATGCTCATATCCGGGCTGATACGAACGGCACTAACCGAAACCAATACACCGTTCATTGCTTTTGTCTGAAGCAGGAATATTTCACTCAATTCCTTCTGTATCAAACGACAAACCTTATTTTGTCTGGTTGTTTCCATAAATCTGTCTTTTACTTTTTTCTAATTATTGTCAATCCGTCTCGCAACGGCAATATCACTTTCTCTACACGTTCATCGGCAGCTATCAAGTCATTGAATTTCTTGATGCCGATAGTCTGCATGTCGGTATGATGTGGTTCTTCAAGTACATGACCGTCCCACAAAGTATTGTCGGCTATGATGTAACCGCCGGGTGAAAGCATCTTAAGCACTTGTTCGTAATATTCTACGTATTTCCGCTTGTCACCATCTACAAAGGCCAAATCGAACACAATGTCCATCTGTGGAAGAAGTTCCAAAGCATCGCCTATATAAAATTTGATTTTATCGGCAAAAGGAGAGTTTTCCAACCACGGACGAGTAAAATCTTCCTGCTCGTCGTTGATTTCAAACGTATGAAGCATAGCACCTTCTTCCAAGCCCTCGGCCAGACATAGGGCAGAATATCCGCTATAAGTCCCTATCTCGAGCACCTGACGAGGACGTATCATACGGACGAACATCTTGAGCATGCGCCCTTGTAAATGACCGGAAGCCATTCGGGGACGCAACAATTTGACATGCGTATCGCGATAAAGCGCCTTCAGGTAATCAGTTTCCTCATCGATGTGCTGAAGAATATACTCATCAAGTGCATCGGTTTCTTTCATACCATATTATTAATATTTATTCTTTTATATCCAACAAAGCCTCTACCGCCAACCGGTAAGAGTTCAATCCAAAGCCACAAATAACCCCTACACAAGCGCAGGATATAAACGACTTATGACGAAATTCCTCACGTTTATGTACATTCGAAATATGTACTTCGACAACAGGTGACTTTATTGCACGAATGGCATCCTGCAAGGCAATAGATGTATGCGTATAGGCACCTGCATTGAGAATGATACCATCAAAATCGAATCCCACTTCATGAATCTTGTTAATCATTTCGCCTTCTACATTCGATTGGTAGTATTCAAACATTACATCCGGATAATGATTCTTCAGTTCCTCCAAATATTCCTCGAAGGATTGGGCTCCATAGATGGAAGGTTCCCGTTTCCCTAACAAATTAATGTTGGGGCCATTGATAATTTGTATTTTTAGATGCTTCATGTCCTAACTTTTAGTAATTTTGTAGACAATTTGGGTACAAAGGTAGAAAAAGAAATGAAAACCACCGAAGATTCTAAAGAGATATTGAGGAAATACCGCATTTATTTAAAGTTGGAAAAGTCCCTATCGCCCAACACGATAGAGGCTTATCTAACCGATTTGGACAAGCTGCTCCATTTCCTTTCCTCCGAAAACATCCACGTATACGATGTTACTTTAGAGCATCTGGAAACTTTTTCTGCCAGTTTGATGGATCTGAATATCCATGCAAGTTCACAAGCACGCATCTTGTCGGGCATCCGCTCTTTTTACCGTTATCTTGTCATGGATGGGCATTTGGAGGCAGATCCTACTGAATTACTCGAATCTCCCAAAACCGGCTTTCATCTACCAGAGGTACTTACGGTGGAAGAGATTGACAATCTGATAGAAAGTATCGATTTGTCTACCCCAGAAGGGCAACGTAACCGTGCCATGCTCGAAGTGCTATATAGTTGCGGACTCCGTGTAACCGAACTTTGTACGCTGAAACTCTCCGACCTTTATTTGGAACAAGGCTTTATCAAAGTAGAGGGGAAAGGGAGTAAACAGCGTTTGGTACCCATTTCACCACGTGCCATCAAAGAACTGAAATATTACTTTATAGACAGAAAGACAATAACCATCAAACCCGAATTCGAAGATTTTGTCTTTATCAGTAAACGGGGGAAGAACATATCGCGCATCATGGTTTTCCACATCATTAAAGAGCTGTCCGAAAAAATCGGCCTGACCAAAAGTATCAGCCCCCATACTTTCCGACATTCTTTTGCCACCCACTTACTGGAAGGAGGTGCCAATCTCCGGGCCATCCAAGCCATGCTTGGCCACGAAAGCATTGGCACAACAGAAATATACACCCATATAGACCGGAATATGCTTCGAAGTGAAATCATAGAGCACCATCCACGTAACATAAAATTCAGGGAAAAACACTAAAGAGACGATTTAACACGTTATTTTTATAATTTTCTTAAAAAAAATAGGATTTTGCATGATTCATAAGGTAGTTTTTCCTATCTTTGCCACAGAGAATGTTCTGCAAAGACGAAAAATTGAAATTTATATTATATAAACGTTTAAATAATTAAAGATCTATGATTAAAAAAATGTATTTGCCTTTAGTGGCATTGTTGGTTCTTGCTCTTTCATCATGTAGCAAGATGGGTGAATTGTCTGCAGACTATTTCACAACCAATCCTGAAGTAC
>CAZFDP010000016.1:0-17590 GCA_964518185.1 uncultured Phocaeicola sp.
TTTTTGATTGCGGAATTAAGGGTGATAATAAGGATTAATTTCCGTATTTTTGCATTTCGTAATAAAACACCTATAGAAGTGACAAGCTCAGTCACTATATAATTAAGTAAGATCATGAAATTTACAGAACTGAATTTGGAGGAAAGTGTGCTTCAGGCACTTGATGCAATGCGTTTCGAGGAATGTACTCCTGTACAAGAACATACTATTCCTGTAATACTCGAAGGGAAGGATTTGATTGGAGTTGCACAGACAGGTACAGGAAAAACAGCAGCCTATTTGTTACCGGTATTGAACCAATTGAGCAAGGGGGGATATCCTGATGATTCCATTAATTGCATCATTATGTCGCCAACTCGTGAATTGGCTCAGCAGATTGACCAACAGATGGAAGGGTTCTCTTATTTCATGCCAGCATCAAGTGTAGCTGTATATGGAGGAAATGATGGGGTGCGTTTTGAACAGGAAAAGAAAGGGCTGACATTGGGAGCTGATGTAGTGATAGCAACTCCGGGACGCCTTATCAGCCACTTGAGTTTGGGGTATGTAGATCTTTCCAGAGTGTCTTTTTTTATTTTGGATGAAGCCGATCGTATGCTGGATATGGGTTTTTATGATGATATTATGCAGATTGTAAAATTCTTACCAAAGGATCGTCAAACCATTATGTTTTCGGCTACTATGCCGTCCAAGATACAACAATTGGCTAAAACTATTTTAAATAATCCTACAGAAGTGAAGTTAGCTGTATCCAAACCTGCTGATAAAATAATCCAGACTGCATATGTTTGTTACGAAAACCAAAAGTTAGGTATTATTAAAGATTTGTTCAAGGATCAGGAACCTGAAAGAGTAATTGTTTTTGCTTCATCCAAATTGAAGGTGAAAGAAGTAACTATGGCTTTCAAACGCATGAAGCTGAATGTGGGCGAAATGCATTCGGACTTGGAACAGTCTCAACGTGACCAAATTATGCGTGATTTCAAGAATGGTAGAATCAATATCTTAATTGCTACAGATATAGTTTCTCGTGGTATTGATATAGATGATATTCGTTTGGTTATCAATTATGATGTACCACATGATTGTGAAGATTATGTGCATCGTATCGGTCGTACAGCACGTGCTAATAATGATGGATGTGCCATTACTTTTGTCAGTGAAAAGGAACAGACACGTTTTAAATCCATTGAAGATTTTTTGGATAAAACCATCTATAAGATTCCAGTACCTGAGGAATTAGGTGAAGCACCAGAATATAGTCCGCGTTCGACTTCCAAAGTGGGAAAGAAAAGATATGGGCGAGGTGGGAAAGAACGGAAAACTTATCATGGTAAAAAAAAGAATGTAGGAAAGAAATAAAAAAGAAGAGGATGTATTCCACATCCTCATCCCCCATTTAATATACACCTTTAAACAAAATGATATCCGCCCCTTCTGATTTAACCCCTTTGAAGAGGCGGATTTTGAGAAGTTCATTTATTTGTTAGCGCGAGCTTCAGCAACGTAGGCCAATGCTTCCTTACACTTTTCGGTTACATATGCCCAATCTTCAGCCTTCACCTTGTCGCTTGGGAAAAGTTTAGAACCCATACCCACACAATATACACCAGCCTTAATCCAAGAGGTAATATTTTCTTGAGTAGGTTCTACCCCACCAGTTACCATTAATTTGGACCACGGCATCGGAGCCATCAAACCTTTCACTAATTTAGGACCAAGGACATCACCGGGGAATACTTTGCAAAGGTCACAACCTACTTCTTGAGCTGCACCCACTTCGGATACACTACCGCATCCAGGAGTATAGGCTACTAAACGACGATTGCAAATCTTGGCTACTTCGGGGTTGAACAACGGACCTACTACGAAACATGCACCAAGTTGCAAGTAAAGAGCAGCTGTAGCAGGATCTACAATAGAACCTACACCCATCGCCATTTCCGGACATTCCTTGGCGGCATATTTTACTACTTCGGCAAATACTTCATGGGCAAAGTCACCGCGGTTAGTAAATTCAAAAGCACGTACACCACCTTCGTAGCATGCCTTTACTACTTTTTTTGCTACTTCTGCATCTTTGTGATAGAATACAGGTACCATACCTGTTGAGCCGATTTTATTCAATACGGCTACTTTATCGAATTTTGCCATTTTTTCTCTCTTTTGAATTAACGTTGTACACGGCCATTGGCATTACCACCAGCCAAACTTTCTACTTCTTCTACAGAAACCAAATTGAAGTCACCGTTAATAGTGTGTTTCAAAGCTGAAGCTGCTACTGCAAATTCAAGAGCTTCACCTTGGTTAGGCTTAGTAAGCAAACCATGGATTACACCACCAGAGAATGAGTCGCCACCACCTACACGGTCAATGATTGGGTTGATGTCGTAACGTTTTGATTCATAAAATTCTTCTCCATTATAAATCATAGCTTTCCATCCATTATGGGTAGCCGAGAATGATTCGCGTAATGTAGAAATTACATATTTAAATCCAAATTCCTTGGCCATAGCCTTGAAGATTCCCTTGTATCCTTCAGCGTTGGTCTCACCACCTTCTACGTCTGCATCTGGTTTGAAACCTAAACAAAGTTCTGCATCTTCTTCATTACCGATACAAACATCAACATATTGCATTAAAGGTTTCATAATAGACTGAGCTTTTTCCTTTGTCCATAATTTCTTACGGAAGTTCAAGTCAACTGATACGGTTACTCCATGACGTTTGGCTGCCTCACATGCCAATTTTGTCAATTCGGCTGCTTTGTCAGAAATGGCTGGAGTAATACCTGACCAATGGAACCAGTCAGCACCTTCCATAATAGCATCAAAATCGAAATCACAAGGATCGGCTTCAGCTATTGAAGAGTGTGCACGGTCATAAATAACCTTACTTGGGCGCATTGAAGCACCTGTTTCCAAATAATAGATACCTACGCGGTCACCACCACGTGCAATGAAATCTGTCTTTACACCATATTTACGCAATGAATTGACAGCAGACTGACCAATTTCATGTTTTGGTAATTTAGTTACGAAATACGCTTCATGACCATAATTGGCTGCACTGACAGCTACATTGGCTTCACCACCACCATAAACTACATCAAAAGAATCTGATTGTACAAAGCGAGTGTTTCCTGGAGTGGAAAGTCTCAACATGATTTCACCTAAGGTTACTATTTTTCCCATAATTTTAGAATTAAATATTAATTGTTTCTTAATAGTCTTAATATCTGCAAGCGATATAATCATATCGTGTGCGTGCACAAAAGTACAATTTATTTTTTAAATACCAAAAAAAGCCTTATATTTGTTGCTGAAAATTTTAATCTGACTTTAATATATATAATAAGGTATATGAACAAGATGCCTGAAAGGATTAGAATCAAGGATATTGCCCAACTGGCAGGAGTTTCTGTTGGTACGGTAGATCGTGTGCTTCACGGAAGGACGGGTGTAGCCGAATCAAGTCGTAAAAAGGTAGAGAAAATATTGAAACAGTTGGATTATCAGCCAAATATGTATGCCAGTGCATTGGCTTCCAATAAGAAATATCATTTTGTGTGTTTACTGCCCCAACATAATCCAAATGACTATTGGACGGATGTAGAAAATGGAATTGAGAATGCAGTGAAGAGTTTTTCCGATTTTCATATTACACTTTCTGTTATTTACTACGATCAATATATTTATTCTTCATTTACAGAATCTGGGAATCAGGCTTTGGAATGTGAACCAGATGGAGTAATCCTTGCCCCTACTATACCCGAAACGACTTCATTGTTTGTCTCTCAATTGGAAGAAAAATCCATTCCATATGTGTTTATAGATTCCAATATTCCCTCTTTGAATCCTTTGGCATTTTATGGACAGAAATCTGACCAAAGTGGTTATTTTGCCGGACGTATGATTATGATGATTGGTGAAAAACCTCAAGCTATTGTAGTATTCCGTCAAATCAATGAAGGCCGATTGGGCTCCAATCAGCAAGAGAACCGCGAAAAAGGATTCCGTAAATATATGAATGAACATTTCCCTTCTTGTCATATCTATGAATTGAATCTGTCGGCCAAGCATTTGGATGAAAATGAAATATTGTTAGACCATTTCTTTCAAGGACATCCGAAAGTCCATTGTGGAATTACTTTTTGCTCGAAGGTTTACATGATTGGTGAATATTTGATGAAATACAACCATGAGGATTTTAAACTTTTAGGATACGATTTGTTGGAAAGAAATGTGGATTGCCTTAAACAAGGTACCATTGATTTCTTGATAGCCCAACAACCCACGGCTCAAGGATATAATAGTATAGAAAGCTTATGTAATTATTTAATTTTTAAAAAGAAGATAAAGCAATATAATTATATGCCTATAACCTTGCTGACCAAGGAAAATGTGGATTATTATTTGGAAATATATCGTAAAAAGTAAATAATAACTAATATATGGAAACAAAGTATTTAAAAATTAACCCTGCAGATAATGTAGTGGTAGCTATTTCGGATTTAAAAGCCGGAGAAATTATCAAGGAAGGTAATCTTGAAATCGTGTTGAAAGAAGATGTTCCCGCTGGGCATAAAGTTACGTTGAAGGACTTTGCTGAAGGAGAAAATGTTATTAAATATGGTTATCCTATCGGTCATGTACGTTGTCAGGTAGAAGCTGGATGTTGGATTAACGAAAATCAGATTCAAACAAATTTGGCTGGTTTGTTGGAATATACTTATAATCCTGTTAGAGTGGATTTGGATATTCCACAAAAGGACTTGACATTCAAGGGATACCGTCGTAAAAATGGCGAAGTAGGTATTCGTAATGAAGTTTGGATTATTCCTACCGTAGGGTGTGTAAATGGTATTGTAAACCAATTGGCTGCTAATCTTCGCAAAGAGACTGGTGGTGAAGGAGTGGATGCGATAGTAGCTTTTCCTCATAACTATGGATGCTCTCAACTGGGCGATGACCATGAAAACACCAAGAAAATTCTTCGCGATATGGTAAAACATCCTAACGCCGGTGCTGTATTGGTAGTTGGTTTGGGTTGTGAAAATAACCAACCGGATGTATTCCGTGAATTTATAGGAGAATATGATGAAGAACGAGTAAAATTCATGATATCTCAAAAAGTAGAAGGTGATGAAGTGGAAGCCGGAATGGAGTTACTTCGTGAAATATATGCCAAAGCTAAGGAAGACAAGCGTGAAGATGTGCCTTTGTCAGAACTTCGTGTTGGTTTGAAGTGTGGTGGTTCCGATGGCTTCTCCGGTATTACTGCTAATCCGTTATTGGGTATGTTCTCTGATTTTCTTGTTGCTCAAGGAGGTACATCGGTATTGACTGAAGTACCTGAAATGTTTGGTGCAGAAACTATTTTAATGGATCGTTGTCGAACCAAGGAATTGTTCGACCAAACAGTATCACTTATTAACGATTTTAAAGAATACTTCTTGTCACATGGTGAGCCAGTGGGTGAAAATCCATCACCAGGGAATAAAGCAGGTGGTATATCCACTCTTGAAGATAAAGCATTGGGATGTACACAGAAGTGCGGTAAGGCTTATGTCGACGGTGTGATGGCATATGGTGATCGTTTACAAGTTAAAGGTTTGAACTTGCTCTCTGCGCCAGGTAATGACTTGGTGGCTTCTACAGCTTTGGCTTCTTGTGGATGCCACGTTGTATTGTTTACCACTGGTCGTGGTACTCCATTCGGTACTTTTGTCCCCACTATGAAGATTTCTACCAACTCCAATTTGGCAAAGAACAAGCCTACTTGGATTGATTTCAATGCAGGAGTAATAGTCGAAAATGAACCTATGGAAAAGACCTGTGAACGTTTCATTGAATACATTATTCGAGTAGCAAGCGGTGAACAAGTGAATAATGAAAAGAAAGATTATCGCGAAATATCTATCTTTAAAAATGGAGTAACTTTGTAAGTATGAGATAACTTTCGAAAAGATTTTATTTTATAATTGGGATTGCACGAGTTTAATACGGCAAATTTAGTGTAAATATACACTAAAAACCGTAAGAATCCGTGCAATCCTTATTTTAATCTATGCAAGAATATCTTTTTTTCGTACCTTTGCATCCATGAAAGAAAATAAGATTATCCCTATAAAGAACAAACCCAGTTTGTGGGCTTTGAGTCCCCTATTCGTCTTTTTGTGCTTGTATTTGGTTACTTCTCTCATAGTGAATGACTTTTACAAGATTCCAATAACAGTAGCTTTCCTCGTTTCGTCTGTATATGCAATATGTATTACCAAGGGACTGTCGCTTAATGAACGAATCATGCAGTTCTCGACTGGTGCTGCCGACAAGAACATTATGCTGATGATATGGATTTTTATACTTGCTGGTGCTTTTGCTCAAAGCGCCAAAGATATTGGTGCGATTGATGCTACGGTAAACCTTACTCTTCAACTGCTTCCCAGTAATTTGTTGTTGGCGGGTATTTTCTTGGCTTCTTGTTTCATTTCATTGTCTATAGGTACATCGGTAGGTACTATTGTTGCATTGATACCTGTTGTAGTTGGAATTGCTGAAAAGACAGGGCTTGATATGGCTTTTATGGCCGCTATAGTGGTAGGTGGTGCTTTCTTCGGAGACAATTTGTCTTTTATTTCCGATACGACTATTGCTGCAACCCGTACACAAGGATGTGCCATGCGTGACAAATTCCGTGTCAATTTTCTGATTGTACTTCCAGCTGCTCTATTTGTTTTGGGATGGTATATATATTGTGGATTGGATGTATCTGTAATTCCCGATGCATTGCAGGTAGAGTGGATTAAGATTATACCTTATATTATTGTATTGCTTACTGCATTTTTCGGACTGAATGTTGCATTGGTGCTGATGCTCGGTATCCTTTCTACCGGTATAGTTGGATTGATAACAGGTAGTATTACATTTTTTGATTGGTTTGCATCCATGGGTAGTGGTATAACAAACATGGGCGAATTACTGATTGTCACTTTATTGGCCGGAGGTATGTTGGAACTCATTCGTTTTAACGGTGGTGTTGATTATATTCTTCAAGCATTGACCCGGAAAATAAATGGTAAGAGAGGTGCTGAATTTTGTATTGCCACATTGGTTAGTATTGCTAATTTTTGTACGGCCAACAATACCATTGCCATTATAACGGTAGGTCCGCTTGCTAATGATATTGCTACTCGTTATGGGGTTGACAAGCGTAAAAGTGCTAGTATTCTTGATACTTTTTCGTGTGTAGTACAAGGTATTATTCCATATGGCGCACAAATGTTGATAGCTGCAAAGTTGGCCTCTATCTCTCCACTTTCTATAATTGAATATTTGTATTATCCCATGGGGATAGGGATTATGGCTGTATTAAGTATCTTGCTGAGATATCCTAAGAGATTCTCCTGATTAGCTTAAACGTTTTTCCAACTTCAATAAAAATTCTTTAAGGGGAAGTCCGGATGCATAACCAACCAGTTTGCCGTTACTTCCTATTACCCTATGGCATGGGTTGACGATTAATAAAGGATTCCGGTTATTGGCCATTCCTACAGCCCGCACAGCTTTAGGCTTTTCTATGGCTTCGGCTATTTGTTTGTAACTTCGGGTTTCACCATAAGGAATGTTCCTTAATGCATCCCATACTTTCAATTGGAAGGGAGTACCTTGAACTTCTATAGGGAAATCAAATATTTTTCTATTTCCTTTCAAGTATTCCTCAAGTTGCAGGAATGCCATTCGTATTAAAGGAGTTTCTTCGATAGGATATTCTCCCTTCAATATTCTGGTAGTGATAACCGAAATGGCTCCGTTCCTTTCGCCAAAGGTAACGGAGCCGATCGTCGTTGGGTATGTATATACTTTCACCTTGTGTATTATTGGTGTTGCTCACGAAGTAAATCATTGACAGTTTTTACTGGATTGAAAGTACCAAGAGGAACTTCTACAAATATAGTACTCCAGTCACTCATGGCACCATTCCACAATCCTGGCAATTCAAGTGCTTTCAGTTCCTTGCCGTTTTTCGATTTGTAGGAAATGAATCCGGTAGCTTTATCTACATATTCTACCAAATTGAATTTATTACCTTTATAGTCGCGTACTGCACATACCAAGTCTACAGGATTGAAGTGTGTACCCTTTTCGAACATGGCTTTCTTTTCTAGGTCGTTCATATCAATTTGTGAACTTTCCAGAATTTGCAATGATATGGTTCCGTCAGGATTATATGCCAAGAATGGACCACCACCAGGTTCACCTACATTCTTCACCATACCGCAAACACGCATTGGTCGGTTCAACTTCTTACGTAAGTAGATAACCAAATCGGCATCTTCTAGTTCCTTGATGTCATTCTTACGGCAACAGAGATTTTGTTGTACAAAGCGGATAATTTCCTCCAATTGTTCGTGTGAGTATTTACCGCTATCTAACAATTCAAGATATTCGAATGCTTTTTGTTGTAAAGATACCAATATACCGGCAATGAGTTTTTTATAAGTAACGGTTTCGCCTTTCAATCGGTCAGGTACCACATTGTCAATGTTCTTGATGAATACAATATCGGCATCCAAATCGTTCAGATTTTCAATCAGGGCACCATGACCGCCCGGACGGAACAGCAATTTTCCATTGTCCCGGAATGGCTTGTTTTCCATATCGGCAGCAATGGTATCTGTGCTTGGCTTTTGTTCTGAGAATGAAACGTTATATTCTACACCATACTTCTGTGCATAAGCAGCTACTTTTTCTTCTACCAATGCTTTGAATAATTCACGATGTTCAGTAGAAACGGTGAAATGTACATTTACCTTTCCTGTCTTTCCTGCAGCATAGAGAGCACCTTCTACCAGATGTTCTTCTAACGGGGTACGTACACCATCTTCGTAACTATGGAATTTCAACAGCCCTTTGGGAAGTGCACCGTAATTCAATCCGGCACTTTCAAGCAAATTGGCTACAACAGCCTTATAGTTACTTTCACCTACCAAAGCGTCAATGCCTTTACCATTGTTCTTTTCACAAGCAGCATTCAAATCACTGAAGAAAGCAAAATTATGTATATTATCAAAGAACTTCTTTTCAAAATCAGTAGTCGGTGTGTCATAGTCGGCTCCCAGGAATTCAAACATATTCTTGAACATGCGGCTGGCAGCTCCCGATGCAGGTACAAACTTTACAATGTTTTTTTCACCTTGTTTATACGCATCCCAAGCATCCAAATATTCTTTAATAATAGCTTCGGTTGGTGCAAGGATGCCTTTTTCTATAGATGCGGCTCCGTCCAATTTCAGAAATGGAAAACCCTTTTCAAAACATGCCAATTGTTCAGCAATCTGTGCTTCTGAAATGCCTTTCTTTTCTAATAAGGCTTTGTCTTCAGGTGTAATCATAATATTATCTTTTATTGTTATATAATAATGTTTTGAACTTAATTGCTCAAAATTACAAAAAAAAGGAAGAAAACGAATTAAAATGGAAGAAAATTTAATACCTTTACTCCAAAATAATGAGGTATGTGTTATGAATGATAGATTTTATTTCACAGAACAAGAACGTAAACAGCTTTTTGTACTATATAGAAAATTACTTCAACTGACTGGAGATGCCCTTCAAAGAGGCGATTGTCAGAAACTGAAGCATTATTTGGCTGAAGGTATATCGGGAGGAAATTTACCGCGAAATAGTTTTGGTATGAATCCTATTATAAAGGATATGCAGACAGCTGTTATTGTAGCCGATGAAATTGGAATGAAACGTGCTTCCATTTTGGGAATCATGTTGCATGATTTGGTGAAGCATAATCTTTGTACGCTCGAAACGATACGGAATGAGTTTGGTGAAGATGTTGCTGGTATTATTCGTGGACTCGTTAAGATTAATGAATTGTATTCCAAGAGCCCTACCATTGAATCTGAAAATTTCCGGAATCTGTTATTGTCTTTTGCCGAAGATATGCGTGTGATTCTGATTATGATTGCCGACCGTGTCAATTTGATGCGGCAGATACGTGATTCAGAAAACGACGAAGCTCGTCAACAGGTTTCTAATGAAGCAGCCTATTTGTATGCTCCTCTCGCCCATAAATTAGGGTTGTATAAGTTGAAATCGGAATTGGAAGACTTGTCGCTGAAGTATACAGAGAAGGAAATGTATTATCACATTAAGGAAAAGTTGAATGCCACTAAGGCGGCACGCGATAAATACATTGCTACTTTCATAGAACCGATTCAAAAGAAACTGGAAGCGGTTGGACTGAAATTTCATATGAAAGGACGTACCAAGTCCATCCATTCCATTTATCAGAAGATGAAAAAACAGAAGTGTCCGTTCGAAGGGGTATATGATTTGTTTGCTATCCGAATTATATTGGACTCTGTATACGAAAAGGAAAAACAGGAATGTTGGCAGGTCTATTCCATTGTGACGGATATGTATATGCCTAATCCCAAGCGTTTGCGCGATTGGTTGAGTGTTCCCAAGAGTAATGGATATGAGTCATTGCATACTACCGTTATGGGACCCGAAGGGAAATGGGTGGAAGTACAGATACGTACCGAGCGTATGGACGAGATTGCCGAAAGGGGATTAGCCGCTCATTGGCGTTATAAAGGTGTAAAAGGTGAAACGGGATTGGATGAATGGCTGACCAGCATTCGTGAAACATTGGAAAATACCGGAAGTGACCTTGAAGTAATGGATCAGTTCAAACTTGAACTTTATGAAGATGAGGTGTTTGTTTTTACTCCAAAAGGAGATTTATATAAATTACCTAAGGGGGCAACAGTGCTCGATTTCTCTTTTGCCATACATACCAAATTAGGATGTAAATGTATTGGTGCCAAAGTTAACGGCAAAAATGTTCCGCTTCGTCATGTCTTGAATAGTGGCGACCAAGTGGAAATCATGACTTCAAACAATCAGACTCCTAAGCGCGACTGGTTGAATATGGTAACCACCTCTAAGGCTAAATCTAAAATTCGTCAAGCTTTGAAAGAAATTGAGGCTCGTCAGACTGAATTTGCCAAAGAAACCATCGAACGGAAATTCAAGAACCGGAAGATGGAGTACGATGAAGCAGTAATGATGCGGCTTATTAAGAAATTTGGCTACAAGACTGTAACGGAATTCTATCAGGATATTGCCAGCGAAAAACTCGATGCCAACAATATACTCGACCGCTATACAGAGCTGAAGAAGAAAGAAACCGAAGTTCGCGAAGATGTGGTTTACCGTAGTGCGGAAAATTACAGCATCTCTCCTACTCTCGATGACAAGGCATTTAAAGACGATGTATTGGTTATTGACCAGAACCTGAAAGGATTGGAATTTAAATTGGCCAAATGTTGTAATCCTATTTATGGTGACGATGTTTTTGGCTTTGTAACCATAACCGGTGGTATTAAGATACATCGTGAGGATTGTCCTAATGCCCGTGAAATGAAAGCTCGTTTCGGTTACCGCATTGTAAAGGCTCGTTGGGCAGGTAAGAGTCAGGGTAAACAATATCCTATCACCTTACGTGTAGTGGGGCACGATGATATTGGTATTGTAACCAACATTACCTCTATTATAAATAAGGAAAACGGCATTTTGCTCCGTTCCATTAATATCGATTCCAACGACGGACTTTTTTCGGGTATGTTGACAGTAATGGTAGACGATACCGGAAAATTGGAAGCATTAATCAAAAAACTCAGAACTGTTAAAGGGGTTAAACAAGTAAATCGTGGATAAGAAGGTATCATTCATATCAAAAAGGATTAAAAGTTTTGTCTATGCCTTTCGAGGCATAGGCAGTTTTCTCCGTAAAGAACCGAATGCTTGGATACATTGTACGGCAATGGTAACTGTTACTTTACTTGGATGGTATTTCAATATCACTCCAACCGAATGGTGTGTAGTTGTACTATGTTTTGGTTTGGTACTGATGGCCGAGGCCTTTAATACAGCCATCGAGCGGTTGGTAAATTTGGTTTCTCCCGATTTTCATCCCATAGCAGGCGATGTAAAGGATGTATCTGCAGGAGCCGTATTGATAACTGCTATAGCTGCTGCCATTGTAGGGCTTATAGTCTTTATTCCTTATCTATTTCCCTGATTTTATCATTTATTACGATAAAGACTCATTATTCTAACGAAAATATACTTATATTTGCATCGTAATATTAAAATGATAGTGTATGAAAAAGATTTTATTGACAACAATATTCTTTATAGTCGGTATGATTGCTTATGCCGGCATATTGGGTGATGCAGAAATCAAGTTCGAAAAGACTACTCATGATTTTGGTACTTTTCCAGAAAATGCTCCCAAGGTTACTTGCAGCTTCAAGTTTACTAATACAGGAGACGGTTTGCTTGTAATCCATCAAGCGGTAGCATCGTGCGGATGTACAGTCCCACAGTATCCTAAGGAACCTATCAAGCCGGGCGAAAGTGGTGAAATTGTTGTAACTTATGATGGCACCGGAAAGTTTCCCGGACATTTCAAGAAATCCATCACTATCCGTACCAATGCCAAGCAGGAAATTATTCGTCTGTATGTGTCGGGCGATATGACTCCTTCCGAAAAGGCCGAATAACCAAGAAGAGAAAAACAGAACATACATACAAGAATTTGAGTAATCCGCAATCAGTTCTTATTTCCTAATTTTGCAGAAAATACAAGGAAATGAGAACTGATTTTATTTTACTACAACTATTCTTCTTGTTCTGTATGTCTGGGTGTGATATGTTCGAGTCACATCCTTACGATGCCCATATACGAGGAGACAGAAACATCAATGATACTCAAATATCCCTTATCAATAAACAGTTGGGAGCTACAGAATCCTTCCGTTTTGCTTTTATCAGTGATACACAGCGTTGGTATGACGAGACCATAGATGCGGTAAAGCATATCAATGCACGGGGGGATGTGGATTTTGTTATTCATGGGGGCGATTTGTCTGACTTCGGTGCCACTCATGAATTTACCATGCAGCGCGATATATTGTCCAGGCTCCATATGCCGTGGATAACCTTATTGGGAAATCATGATTGTTTGGGTACTGGTGAACAAGTCTATAAAGAAATGTTTGGTAATCCTAATTTCTCTTTCCAAGTAGGAAATACATTGTTCGTTTGTTTGAATACCAATGCGTTGGAATATGATTATTCCGAACCGGTACCCGATTTTGAGTTTTTAGAATATCTGATGGCTACCCTTCCCGAAAGTGTGGAACAGACTATTATAGTTATGCATGCTCCACCATTCGATAGTGTGTTCAACAATAATGTTGCCAAGGTTTTTCAACTTTACATCAAGAATTTCCCAAATTTGATGTTCTGCTTGAACGGTCATTGCCACAAATTGTCTGTAGAAGATTTGTTTGAAGATGGAATCTTGTATTATCAAACTCCCAACATTGCCAAAAGAACTTATCTTCTATTTACCATTAACCAAGGAGGATACGAGTATGAAGTGGTTGAATTCTAAAATAGGTTGGTTGGCTTTGTTTTTATTTCATCCGTTTTTTCTTATTGCCCAACCTGTAATATCCCCTATAGAGAAAGATACTTTGTCCCTATCAGATTATCACTCCAAATTGAACAAATACCAGCAAAGTTGGAATAAATTGATTCCGATGCATACTGTGTTTCAATATGCCGGTGGCATGGGCTTGTTTTCTGTGGGAGCTGGTTGGAATTATGGCAGTCACAGACAATGGGAAACAGAGGTTTTGTTGGGGTATATTCCCAAATATTCATCGGACAATAGTAAAATTACTATGACGTTGAAGCAGAACTACATACCATGGAGAGTACCATTGGATAACGAATGGTCGCTTGAGCCCTTGGAATGTGGACTTTATTTTAATACAGTGTTCAGTGATGAATTTTGGACCAGTGAGCCCGACCGTTACCCAAAAGGATATTATGGTTTCTCTACCCGTGTGCGTACGCATATATTTGTAGGACAACGGTTACGATGGAATATTCCCCAAAAACATCGGCGCTTTATCAGAAGTATAACCGCTTTTTATGAAATCAGTTCCTGCGACCTCTATATTGTCAGTGCGTTTACCAATCATTTAAAATTGGACGACTACTTACGACTGTCCTTTGGCATAAAATTTCAGATATTCTGATAAAAATAACTTGTATTTCTTTATTTTTCTTTATTTTTGGAGAATAATCGAAAAAGGAAAACAAATTTAAAGAATAAAGAAACATGAAAGAAGAAAATCAGAATCCTGTCGGATTGCCCGAAAATGCTTTCCGACCATTGAAGGAGGGCGAGGAATACCGCCCGTTGATGTCTCCCGACAAAGTGTATCCCGAAGTGAATCTATGGTCTGTATCCTGGGGTATAGCCATGGCTGTCTTGTTCTCTGCCGCTGCCGCCTATTTGGGACTGAAGGTGGGTCAGGTGTTCGAAGCCGCTATTCCCATAGCCATTATAGCGGTAGGAGTTTCGGGTGCGGCCAAACGTAAAGGTGCATTGGGCGAAAACATCATTATCCAGTCCATTGGTGCATGTTCGGGTGTCATTGTAGCCGGAGCCATCTTTACCCTTCCTGCCCTTTACATCTTGAAGGACAAATATCCTGAAATGACGGTAGATTTCATGCAGATGTTTATCAGTTCTCTATTGGGTGGTGTGTTGGGTATCCTTTTCCTTATTCCCTTCCGTAAATACTTTGTCAGCGACAAGCATGGTGAATATCCTTTCCCCGAAGCGACAGCCAGTACTCAAGTCTTGATATCCGGCGAAAAAGGCGGTAGCCAAGCCAAACCATTGCTGATAGCCGGTATGGTAGGCGGTCTTTATGATTTCATTGTAAGTACATTTGGTTGGTGGAACGAAAACTTTACTACCCGTGTGTGTGGGTGGGGTGAATTGTTGGCTGATAAGGCCAAGATTGTACTTAAAATCAATACCAATGCTGCTGTATTGGGTCTTGGCTATATTGTCGGACTGAAATATGCCGCTATCATCTGTGCCGGTTCTTTGGTCGTATGGCTCATCATTGTGCCGGGCATGTCCCTTCTTTTTGGTGACCAGTTGCTGAATATGTGGAATCCTGCCATTACTCAGACTGTAGGCGAAATGTCTCCGGAACTCATTTTCAAGGAATATGCCAAGAGTATCGGTATCGGTGGTATTGCCATGGCAGGTATCATTGGTATTGTCCGTTCTTGGGGTATAATCAAGAGTGCAGTCGGATTGGCAGCCAAGGAAATGGGTGGTAAAAAGAATACTCAAGCGGTAAAGCGTACTCAGAAAGACCTTTCCATGAAGATTATTGCTTTTGGTTCCATCTTCACTATTCTCCTTGTCTTCCTGTTCTTCTTCTTTGATGTAATGGATGGTAACCTTCTTCATAGTGTAGTGGCAATATTGTTGGTTGCAGGTATCTCTTTCCTGTTTACTACAGTAGCAGCCAATGCCATTGCCATTGTAGGAACCAATCCGGTTTCAGGTATGACACTGATGACATTGATTCTCGCTTCAGTAGTAATGGTAGCCGTTGGTTTGAAGGGAGCAACCGGTATGGTAGCTGCTTTGGTTATGGGTGGTGTGGTATGTACTGCCCTTTCTATGGCCGGTGGATTCATTACCGACTTGAAGATTGGTTATTGGTTGGGTTCTACCCCATCCAAGCAGCAAACTTGGAAATTCTTGGGTACATTGGTTTCGGCAGCAACAGTCAGTGGAGTCATCATGGTGATGAACGAAGCTTATGGTTTCAATAGTGGTATGTTGGCTGCTCCACAAGCTAATGCCATGGCTGCTGTGATTGATCCATTGATGAATGGTGTAGGTGCCCCCTGGCTTTTATATGGTATTGGTGCCGCTTTGGCATTAGTGCTTACTTATTTTGGTGTTCCCGCTTTGGCATTTGCCTTGGGTATGTTCATTCCATTGGAACTCAATCTTCCGTTGGTAGTGGGTGGTGCCATCAATTGGTATGTTACTACTCGCAGTAAGGACGAAAAGCTGAATGCCGAACGTGGCGAAAAGGGTACCCTTCTTGCATCGGGCTTCATTGCTGGTGGTGCATTGATGGGCGTTGTAAGTGCAGGTATGCGCTTTGGCGGTATCAATTTGGTTAACGAAACTTGGCTTGCCAATCCTTGGAGCGAAGTGCTTTCTTTGGCCGCTTATGCCCTGTTGATTATATATCTGATCAAAGCAAGTATGAACATTAAAAAATAATCTGTTATGAAGAAGTTTATTACTATGACATTATTGATGTGTGCAACAACGTTGTTTGCCCAGAAACCGATTGAAATCAAGTTGTGGCCGAATGGAGCTCCCAACTCCAATGGCATTACTACTGCCGAAAAGCAGATAGATGCAAGCCGTGTATCGGATGTTACTGTGCCTACTTTGACCATCTATCCGGCATCCAAACCAAATGGTTTGGCTATTGTAGCTTGTCCCGGTGGTGGATATGCACGTCTGGCCACAGCACACGAAGGTCACGATATGGCTGCCTGGTTCAATGCCCAAGGCATTACCTACGCTGTTTTGAAATATCGTATGCCCAACACTCACCACGATGTTCCCCTTAGTGATGCCCTGCAAGCCATTCGTATCATGAAAGAACATGCCGGCGAATGGAAGTTCAGCAAAGTAGGTATCATGGGCTCATCGGCCGGCGGCCATCTGGCATCTACAGCAGCCACCCATTTTACAGAAGATTCCCGTCCCGATTTCCAGATACTCTTCTATCCGGTAGTATCGATGGTAAATCCTACCCACCAAGGTTCCAAAGACAATCTCTTGGGTAAGAACCCTACTCAGGACATGTTGAATCTCTATTCCAATGAAAAGCAAGTTACTCCTCAGACACCCCCCGCTTTCATTATGCATAGCAGTGACGACAAGGCCGTACCTGTAAGCAACAGTGTGGATTATTACACCGCATTGGTAAAGAATGGTGTATCAGCTTCCCTTCACCTCTATCCTATTGGCGGACATGGTTGGGGATTCCGCGATAATTTCATTTACAAGCGCCAGTGGACCGGTGAATTGGAGAAATGGTTGCGCGAAATTAACAAATAAATCATAAAAAGAGAGCATTATTACTTTGTCATTCAAAAGAAAAGCATTACCTTTGCAGCCGCTAATACGGGATATTAGCATAAATTCAAATCATTAACAATAAAAAACAATTAAAAGAAATGGCAACTAAGATCAGATTGCAAAGAAGAGGCCGCAAGAGCTATGCGTTCTATTCTATCGTAATTGCAGATGCAAGAGCTCCACGTGATGGACGATTTACTGAAAAGATTGGTACTTACAATCCTAACACCAATCCTGCCACAGTAGATTTGAATTTCGAACGTGCTCTTTATTGGGTAATGTGCGGTGCACAACCTACAGACACAGTACGCAACATCCTTTCTAAGGAAGGTGTTTACATGAAGAAGCACTTGTTGGGTGGTGTAGCTAAGGGCGCATTCACAGAAGCTGATGCTGAAGCTAAGTTCAACGCTTGGAAGAACAACAAGCAGACAGGTTTGGCTGCTTTGAAGGCTAAGCAAGAAGAAGCTAAGAAGGCTGACGCTAAGGCTCGTTTGGAAGCTGAAAAGAA
>CAZFDP010000017.1:0-17430 GCA_964518185.1 uncultured Phocaeicola sp.
CCGCGACCCCCTGCGTGACAGGCAGGTATTCTAACCAACTGAACTACCACACCAATTCAAAGGATTGCTCTCCTTTTCCGAAAGCGATTGCAAAGGTAGAAAGTCTTTTTGAATTGACAAAACATTCTGAAGAAAAAATCTTTCTTTTCTTGTATTTTCCTTGTTTTTTCCTACTTTTGCAACCTATAAAAAACTATCATGTATCAAAAGACACAAGGAATTGTACTGCATACACTTAGATATAACGATACTTCTAATATCGTTGACATCTACACACGCGAGAACGGAAGAGCCTCTTTTTTAGTCAAACTTCCTAAATCACGTAAGAATGTTGTGCGCTCGGTACTTTTCCAACCCTTGGCACTCGTCGAATTCGAAGCTGACTTACGTCCTAAATCGCAATTATATTATATAAAGGAAGCCAAGTCGGCCTACCCTTTCCGCTCTTTACCTTATCATCCTTACAAATCGAGCATCGCCATGTTTTTAGCCGAATTCCTATACCGAGCCTTGAAAGAAGAAAACCCCAACGAGCCATTATTTGCCTATTTACAGCATTCCATCTGTTGGCTAGATGAGTGCGAGAAGCATTTTTCTAATTTCCATTTGGTTTTCCTTATGCGCCTTTCGCGCTTCTTAGGTTTATATCCCAACCTCGAGCTACATACCGATGGATGCTATTTCGATATGCTTAATGCCTGTTTTACCCCATCAGTTCCAGCCGAAGGCGCTTTTCTCCTCCCAGAAGAAGCCTCACGTATCCGATTACTGCTTCGCATGAACTACGACACCATGCACCTTTTTGGAATGAATCGGACCGAACGAAACCGTTGCTTGACAATCATCAACGATTATTATCGTTTACATCTGCCCGATTTCCCTCAGCTCAAGTCTTTAGACGTATTGAAAGAATTATTCGATTGATATTTCCCCTGCTAAAATACAGGAATGGAATATATCAATCCGATAGAGAAACGCTGTTTATCGGGGCAATCCCCTACCATGGCTTTCGCCCGTTCTGTCAGACCATATCCCTTATAGAGGAAGTGAGCAAACACCAACAGCTCACTATTCCGCATGGGGAAATATTCCACACATGCCTGACCGCTCCAAGCTGTACGATATTTTCCTTTCTCAAACAAGCCATTGGATTTATAGACGCTCGACGTCTCATAGGCTCCCTTCACATACACATTCCAATTGGGATGGATGCGATAATCGAAATTGGCTATAGCCGAAAAATACTCCACAAATTGAGCAGTAACAGGATTAGCTACCATTTCTCCCTGCAACCCACTTAAAATCCCTTTACTATCAAGCCCTTCACGCGAGTACATCAAATCAAGATATGCTACAACCGGTCCCTTTTCATAAATATTACCAGCAGTCAGATAACATATATTACGACCTTTGGCTTGCTGCCCCCACGAAGCTGCATATCGAAGCTGTACAGCATTATCCGCAAAGAGCCCATTCCAGTTCAAGGTAGAAAGTACCGGTATTTTAGCCGGATTCATCCCTTGAGGACGACCATACAAATAAGTATCCTCGTCAGAACCTCCACGAAGATTGGCAACCTGAAGAACCAGTTCCTGAGTCTCGCTCAAATTCAACCGACCGGTAAGTCCGGCCTGATAGCATGGTACATAATCATTAAACTCGCTATACTCTCTTACCTTAATGGCATTCACATAATATTCATAGCCTCCTAAGGCCCAATCTTGCTTACCTGCGCTTAACGTAAAACGGTTGTTCATCTTCCAGTTCACTACTGCATATTCAATGGAAGAAGACAAGTTGTCAAGCGAATGCGGATTGCTGTACTTATTGAATGATTGACGGAAATGATAAGAAAAGTCTTCATGAAAAGAGCCTAATATTTCGAGTTTCACCCTATACAGATTAAAGGCTGCATCGTCCAACTTACCTTCCGTAAAATTAGCCATTCCAGCCGTACAGAACTGCAGATTCATCTGTGACGACAAATGAGGATCAACCTCTGGGAGTATTCGGCCCAACAAACTACGGATAGAATCTTCCGGCATAATCAATGCCCGCTGGGGCTGGGCTTGCACAACAAGAGTCACTCCCCAAAATATATATAACAGAAAAAGTTTTTTCATAAATCTTCTTTAGTATTTCAGTAGATTAACATCACCAGATAAACAACCGCTATTTCTACGATTTTATCATCTCTATATCAACCCTCTCTTTTCCAATTCTTCGGCAGCTGTTTCCATTTCCTTATACCAAGCTTCACCAAACTTACGTATCAAAGGTTCTTTTAAAAACCTGTAAACAGGCAAATTCTCTTTTTGTCCAAGTAACACTGCCGCCTTACAAACATTCCAACGATGGTAGTTCACTGCTTTATAAGGGCCATAGTCACCCACCCTGATGGGATAAAGCGCACACGATATTGGTTTACAAAAATTCACTTTCCCTGCCCGATAAGCTTTTTCGATAGCACAATAACAACTGCCTTTTTCATCGTAGCAGGTAAAGACACAATCCTTTCCGTTTACGATACTTGTCACCAAATCGCCTTCCTCGTCGGTATATACCACCCCTTGCTTATCGATAATTTCTTGCGCTTTGGGTGCCAAGTCGTCCCAAATCACGGGAAGTACTTCTTCCAATTTTTCCACCTCGTCCAGTTCTACCGGTGCCCCGGCATCGCCTTCTATGCAACATTCCCCTTTGCAGGCTCTCAAGTCGCACAGAAACTTTTCGCGGAACACGTCAAGCGAGATTACCACATCGTCTATCTGTATCATTTCTTTCATTTTTAAAAAGGCACGGATTACACGGATTAACACGGTTTCAGTGTGTGTAAACATCCACCTATCCGTGAAATCCGTGTAATCCGTGCCTAAAAGATTAACTTACTTAATCAAGTCCTTACCATCCATTTCGGCCGGCTGAGGCAAACCAAGTATATGAAGGATAGACGGAGCGACATCTGCCAATACACCGTTTTCTACCTTTGCATCCTTATTTTCGGTTACATAAACAAACGGAACCGGATTCAAAGAGTGAGCTGTGTTTACAGAACCATCTTCGTTCAAAGCGTTATCTGCATTACCATGGTCGGCGATGATAATTACTTCATAGCCATTAGCCTTGGCAGCTTCTACTGTATCCTTCACACATTCATCGATAGCGACAACAGCTTTTTCGATAGCCGGATAGATACCTGTGTGACCCACCATGTCACCGTTAGCATAGTTCACCACAATGAAATCGTACTTCTGAGTACCAATAGCTTCTACCAACTTATCCTTAACTTCGTAAGCACTCATTTCAGGTTTCAAGTCGTAAGTAGCCACCCTTGGAGAAGGAACGAGGATACGGTCTTCGTTATCGTATGGAGTTTCGCGTCCACCATTAAAGAAGAAAGTTACGTGAGCATACTTTTCGGTTTCGGCAATGTGCAACTGAGTCTTTCCATTAGCAGCCAAGTATTCGCCGAGGGTATTCTGAACGTTTTCCTTGTCAAAGAGAATGTGTACGCCCTTGAACGAAGCATCGTATGGAGTCATGCAATAGTATTGCAAGTCCTTAATGGTATGCATACCTTGTTCAGGCATATCCTGCTGAGTCAACACAATGGTCAATTCCTTGGCACGGTCGTTGCGGTAGTTGAAGAAGATTACCACATCGCCTTCCTTGATCGTACCGTCAACTGTTGCATTATGGATAGGCTTGATGAATTCATCGGTCACACCTTCATCATAGCTTTCCTGCATAGCTTGTACCATATCAGTTGCATTCTTGCCCTTGCCTTCTACCAAAAGATTGTATGCTTCCTTCACGCGTTCCCAACGCTTGTCACGATCCATAGCATAGAAACGGCCTACGATAGAGGCGATGGTACCGGCACTTTGTGCACAATGAGCTGTAAGCTGTTCAATAAAGCCCTTACCACTCTTCGGGTCGGTATCACGACCATCCATAAAACAGTGGATGAAAGTACGTTCGCCCACACCGTATTCCTTGGCTATGTCGCAAAGTTTGAACAAGTGGTCGAAAGAACTATGCACACCGCCGTTCGAAGTCAAGCCCATGAAGTGTACGTTCTTACCGTTTTCCTTGGCGTAACTGAATGCAGCCACCACTTCCTTGTTCTTCATGATGCTACCATCGGCACAAGCGCGGTTAATCTTCACCAAGTCCTGATACACAATGCGTCCTGCACCAATGTTCAAGTGACCTACTTCAGAGTTACCCATCTGTCCATCAGGCAAACCAACGTTTTCACCACTGGCTTGCAACTGAGAGTGCGGATAGTTAGCCAACAAACTGTCCCAATACGGAGTTGGAGTGTTGAAGATTACATCGTCTTTACCTTGAGTGCCGATTCCCCAGCCGTCAAGAATCATTAAAAGGGCTTTTTTACTCATAATGTTATTTCGTTTAAAGTTCATTTCAATTTTTCAAGGTACAAAGGTACAAAAAAGCAACGGCATTCATAGCAACTTAATTCCATTTATTGTGAAACTTTTAGATATTCAAAAAAACGACATTCGATATGCTTAAATCGGCATTATGTTCTACAACATGTTATTTTGCATTGTCTGTACTGGTTTTATTGCATTCCTTTGCATATAGAATTTTTATCAATAACATCATAAATCATTTATATCATGAAGAATTACCCGAAGATTGGGATTCGTCCCACTATCGATGGCCGCCAAGGCGGTGTACGCGAAAGTTTAGAAGAAAAGACAATGAATTTAGCCAAGGCTGTCGCCGAATTGATTTCAGCCCATGTTAAATATAGTGACGGTACTCCTGTAGAATGTGTTATAGCCGATGGAACCATTGGCCGTGTAGGTGAAACGGCCGCTTGTCAGGCAAAGTTCGAACGTGAAGGTGTAGGTGCCACCATTTCCGTTACTTCCTGTTGGTGCTATGGCTCTGAAACCATGGACATGCATCCGCATTGGCCAAAGGCCGTATGGGGATTCAATGGAACTGAAAGACCGGGTGCCGTATACTTGGCTGCCGTATTGGCCGGTCATGCTCAAAAAGGTTTGCCGGCTTTTGGTATCTACGGACACGATGTACAGGATTTGGATGACAACACCATCCCTGCCGATGTAGCCGAAAAGATTCTCCGTTGGGCACGTGCCGCCATTGCTGTAGCACAGATGCGCGGACAAAGCTACTTGTCAGTAGGTAGCCAGTGCATGGGTATCGCCGGAAGTATCGTTGACCAGAACTTCTTCCAGGAATACTTGGGCATGCGCAACGAAAGTGTGGACGAAACAGAAATCCTCCGTCGCATGGAAGAGGGTATCTACGACCCGGTGGAATACGAAAAGGCCATGGCCTGGACCGAAAAATATTGCAAACCGAACGAAGGTTGGGACAAGAACCGTCCGGAAAAGCAGAAGGACCGTGCCGGCAAGGATGCCGACTGGGAATTTGTAGTAAAGATGACACTCATAATCCGTGACTTGATGTTGGGCAACCCCAAATTGAAAGAAATGGGATATAAGGAAGAAGCTATCGGACATAATGCCATTGCCGCAGGCTTCCAGGGACAACGCCAATGGACCGACTGGAAACCGAACGGCGACTTCAGCGAAGCGTTGATGTGCAGTACCTTCGATTGGAACGGTATTCGTGAAGCATACGTCTTGGCTACAGAAAATGACGCTTGTAACGGTGTAGCCATGCTCTTTGGCAAACTATTGACCGGTTGCGGACAAATGTTCAGCGACGTGCGTACCTATTGGAGCCCCGAAGCCGTAAAACGTGTAACCGGCAAGGAACTGACCGGTTTGGCTGCCGGTGGTATGATTCACTTGATTAACTCAGGAGCCACCACATTGGATGCCACAGGAGCCAGCACCAATGCCGCCGGCGAACCTTGTATGAAACCTTGTTGGAAAATGACCGAAGCCGATGCCGAAGCCTGCCTGAAGAATACCAACTGGTTACCGGCCGACCGTGACTATTTCCGTGGCGGTGGTTTCTCATCCAACTTCCTCTCAAAAGGTGGTATGCCGGTTACCATGAGCCGTTTGAACCTCATCAAAGGCTTAGGTCCGGTTCTCCAGATAGCTGAAGGATGGACTGCCGATGTAGAACCGGAAATCTTCGATGTACTGAACATGCGTACCGACCCTACATGGCCGACTACCTGGTTTGTTCCCCGCTTGGATGAAACCAAAGCACCTTTCAAGGATGTATATTCCGTGATGAACAATTGGGGTGCCAACCATGGTGCCATCAGTTACGGACACATCGGTGCCGATTTGATTACTTTGGCTTCCATGTTACGAATTCCTGTTTGTATGCACAACGTTCCCGAAGACAAGATTTTCCGCCCAGCCAGCTGGAATGCCTTCGGTATGGACAAGGAAGGAGCCGACTACAGAGCCTGTGCAACTTACGGACCTATTTATAAATAAAGGTATATATGGAAAACAAGAAACCGTTGGTACCTAAAAAGTACCTGATTACATTCATACTCATTACATCGCTGTTTGCCTTGTGGGGGTTTGCCAACGACATTACCAACCCCATGGTGGCAGCCTTCCAGACGGTAATGGAACTTTCGGCAGCCAAAGCGTCGATGGTACAGTTCGCTTTCTATGGCGGTTATGCCACCATGGCCATACCTGCCGCCCTCTTTATCCGCAAGTATAGTTACAAGAGTGGTATTCTGCTCGGGTTGGGATTGTATGCATTCGGAGCCTTCCTCTTTATTCCGGCGGCAGCCTATCAGGAGTTTACTTTCTTCTGTTTCTCCTTGTATATCCTGACGTTCGGTTTGGCCTTCCTGGAAACAACCGCCAATCCGTTCATTCTTTCGTTGGGCGATAAGGAAACATCCACCCGTCGACTGAACATGGCACAGGCTTTCAATCCTGTAGGTTCGCTCAGCGGTATGGCTGTGGCTTCATTCTTAGTATTGCCACACCTCATTTCTGACAAACGTGATGCAACGGGAAAGATTATCTTCGACACGTTGTCCGAAGCCGAGAAAGCCGATATCCGTTTGCACGACTTGGCTGTAATACGCGATCCATACGTAGCCTTAGGATTGGTCGTATTGTGCGTATTCATTGTGATTGCTTTGGTCAAGATGCCTAAAGTACGCGAGGAAGAAACCGTTAGCGGCGAAGTACATACCGTGAAACAAACGCTTTCCAACTTGTGGAACAATGTGGTGTACCGCGAAGGTGTATTTGCCCAAGTATGTTATGTAGGTGCACAAATCATGGTGTGGACTTTCATCATCCAGTATGCCGACCACTTGGGCATCAACAAAGCAACCGCTCAGATGTACAACATCATAGCCATGTCGCTCAACCTGTTCGGACGCTTCATCGGTACATACATCATGAAGTTTGTGAATACCCGTCGTCTGCTTACCTTGTTCGGAGTTGGCGCATCTATCTGCACATTGGGCGCTATCTGCATAGAAGGTATGGTAGGTCTGTACAGTTTGGTACTCATCAGCCTGTTCATGTCCATCATGTTCCCTTCCATCTATGGTATCTCCTTGGAAAATGTCGATACTCAGGACACCAAATTGGGAGCTGCCTTCTTAGTGATGGCCATTGTAGGTGGTGCATTGATGCCCCCGTTGCAAGGTATGATTATCGATATGCAAAGCATTGGCGGGTTCCCAGCCGTGAACCTTTCGTTCATTTTACCGCTTGTATGCTTTGGTGTAGTAACTCTCTATGGCTATAGAGCCTATAAATTCAAGAAGCAACAAGCCTAAAAGTCAAAAGATAGTTGTGGGTCTTCCCCCAACAGATTGAATGTCATGCGGTGATAAGGTGTAGTTCCACGCTCCCTTATCGCCGCACGATGTTTTGGAGTGGGATAACCTTTGTTCTTGTCCCAATCGTAAAAGGGATATTCCTGATGCAGTTTATTCATATAGTCATCGCGATAGGTCTTGGCCAGGATGGATGCAGCAGCAATGGATAAATATTTCCCGTCGCCCTTCACCACCGTGGTATGAGGTAAATCCCGGTATTTCTTAAATCGGTTACCATCAATCAATAAATGTTCAGGACGCACTTGCAACTGGTCTATGGCCCGATGCATGGCCAGGAACGAAGCATTCAGGATGTTTATCTTGTCTATCTCTTCGGGAGTAACCACACCTACCGCCCAAGCCACGGCTTCTTTCTCTATCACCTCTCGAAGGAGATAGCGCTGACGTTCGGTCAGTTGCTTGGAATCGTTCAACATTTCATTCTCGAAATCGGGTGGCAGAATCACCGCAGCAGCATATACCGCACCGGCCAGACATCCACGACCGGCCTCATCGCAACCGGCCTCCACCACATCTTTATTTAAATAAGGTAATAACATACAATGCAATTTATAGTACGCAAAGATACAGTTTTCCATCTAAAAGTGTAACTTTGCTTCTCAAAAATAAACGTATTGTACTCCTCTACCGATACGGTGGTTTGGCAATCCCGCCCCTATCTCGCCGGGACTTTCATGCCGTTCCTTCCATCAAAGGAACGGGCTTTTTTTTATCCTCCAATCAGCGCAACTAAAAAAGTACAATGCCGCATTACGCAAAAGTACAGTGCGGCATTACACTTTAGTACAGTGCGGCATTACACTATTGTATAGTGCGGCACTATACTTTTGTGTAATGCGGCATTGTACTTTTGCATCCTCGCGCCAGAAAGATGGGAAAGACCGGCATCTTGGCGTAACAATCAGCAGCATTCTTCAGCTCATTATAAAGAGCATAATGATTTTCCTATCATACCGTCCGATTCATGCACTATAAAAAGTAGTGCTGTGATTTTTCCAAGCCACAGCACTACAAATTAATTCACGAATTGTATTATTTCAGTTCAAATTTAATTTTTGACTTAATGTCGGTAGCCGAAGATGCTACAATGGCTTCAAATTTACCCGGTTCGGCTACCCAATCTTGTTTGGTGTCATCATAGAAACTCAAAGCTTCCTTTGAAATCGTAAAGCAGACTTCCTTTGTTTCACCAGGATTCAATTTAATTTTCTGAAATCCTTTCAGTTCCTTAATCGGGCGAGGTAATGACGATTTCAAGTCGCTGACATACAACTGAACCACTTCAGCTCCTTCACGATTGCCGGTATTGGTTACCGGGACTGTTATTGTCAAGACATCATCTACTCCCATTTCCTTTTTGTCGGCTACAGCCTTTCCATACTCGAAAGTGGTATAGCTCAATCCGTGACCAAAAGCAAACAAGGGTTTCACCTTCTTCTGCTTGTCAGCCCAACGATAACCCACGAATATACTTTCATTGTATTTCACATCGACCACTTCGTTGCTTCTCTCTGTTACAAATTCTCCTAAAGCATGAGCCGAATTGTCTTCCAACTTCACGGGAAAAGTAAAAGGGAGTTTGCCACTCGGATTGGCATCCCCCATCAAGATGGAGGCCAAAGCCGGTCCTGCTTCGGAACCAATGTACCAATCTTGCACAATAGCCGGAACTTCGTTTACCCACGGCATGGCGATAGCATTTCCTGAAATGTTCACTACCACCAAATTCTTATTGGCTTTGGCCAAGGCCGCAATCACTTCGTCCTGACCATACGACAAGTTCAAGCCACTACGATCAGAATCTTCACAATCTTGTCCGGCACTCTTGTTCAAACCACCGATAAAGATGACGTAATCCGATTCACCGGCTACCTTCACCGCCTCAGCTATCAGTTCTTCGGGCGAACGTTCGTCCTTCAAGTTCTGTCCGGTCACCACTCCATTGTATTCTCCGATAACATCACCCACATAACCACGTACCCAAACCACTTCAGCCTGACTGCCTACACGCGCCTTGATTCCATCCAACGGAGAAATTTCACGTTGCACCTTCAACGAAGAAGATCCTCCTCCTACCGTCATCATTTTTACGGCATTTTCACCTACAACAGCAATCTTCTTGACCTTATTCAAATCAATAGGCAATACTTGATTTTCGTTCTTCAACAAGACAATACCTTCTTCGGCAATCTGGCGGGCTGCCGCATAATGCGCTTCGGAGTTCAAGGCACCGAAAGGACGGTTACGGTTCATCTCCGTACGATATATCAATCGAAGAATACGACGTACCTTATCATCCAATTCCTTTGTTCCTACTTTTCCTTCCTTTATCAGTTTCAGATAAGGATGTGCCAAATAGTAACTATCGTATGCATTGCTGGCACCGGCTGTCAGTCCATTGGTCCAACTGCCAAATTCCATATCCAAACCATTTTTGATGGCTTGTTCGGTATCGTGCGTGCCACCCCAATCGGAAACGACTACACCATCAAATCCCCATTCGCCTTTCAAAATATCGTTCAATAAATATTGGTTATGACATACATGTTGATTCTTATACAGATTATAAGAAGCCATGATAGTCCATGCCTTACCTTCTTGCACTGCAGCCTTGAAAGCCGGCAGATAAATTTCGCGCAATGCACGGTCATCTACAATGATATTGCTGGTATGGCGATTCACTTCGTGATTATTGAGTGCATAATGCTTTACACATACCGCTACCCCATTCTGTTGTACTCCATGAATATAAGGGACGACCATCTTACCGGCCAAATACGGATCCTCGCCCATGTATTCAAAGTTGCGTCCGTTCAACGGAGTGCGATAGATGTTTACCCCCGGTCCCAACAGTACGGTCTTTTTCCGATAACGTGCCTCTTCACCAATGCTTTTCCCATAAAGCAAAGACATTTTGGGATTCCAAGTAGCAGCCAGGCAAGTCAATGCCGGGAATGCGATACACGAGTCGTTGGTCCAGTTGGCCTGTTCCCATTCATCCCAAAGCACTTCAGGACGAATGCCATGTGGGCCGTCGGTCATCCACACTTCGGGTATTCCCAAGCGTTCCACACCCGGCGAACAGAACTTGGACTGTGCATGAGTCATAGCTACTTTTTCTTCCAAAGTCATGCGGCTGAGCGCATCTTCTATTCTTTCCTCCATCGGCTTTGTTTCATCCAAATATACCGGAGTAACCTGAGCCTGCGCAGATAATCCAAGCGCAAGCATCCATACAGAGATTAACTTTTTCATGGTTATTCTTTTAATCATTATTTATTTGGGGTATTCCATATTTTCGTTGCTGAGCAGTTGATATCCAATACTTGGTTTCCCACTTGCATACGGAACATACCTTCTTCCAAACGCCACTTTCCGTCATAACCAACAAAGGCCAATTCACTACCTTTCAGTTTTAAGGAAACTGTTTTAATTTCACCTGGTTGCAATTCTATCTTATCAAACTGGCGCAAACGTCGGTTGTCGGGAGTAATACTTGCGACCAAATCTGAACTGAAAAGCAAAACACTTTCCTTACCTACCCGATTACCTGTATTTTTTACATTTACTGTAAATACCAATTCGTCATCAGCCGTGAAATTCGATTTATCAACCCGGAAATTACTATATTCAAATGTATTGTAGCTTAAACCATAGCCAAATGCCCATTGAAAACTAACTTGTGCATCATAGTTATAAGCACCTTCCATCGGTTCACCAATATGTTCTGCATTTTTATAGTCATAATTAATCAAAGAATGAACTTCTTTCGGATAAGTATATGGCATCTTACCACTGAAGTTGGCATCTCCGCTCAACAAATCGGCCAATGCATCGCCACCATAGTTTCCGGGTAAAAGGATGTTTACCACCGATTGAGCTAACGGCTCAATGTCGGCAATGATACGTGGCCGACCACCGTTCAATACCAATACAAGCGGCTTCCCGGTCTTAGCCAACGCCTTTACCAAGTCACGTTGATTTTGGCTGAGCGTCAAATCGGTCAAATTACCCGGTGTCTCACAATACGAATTTTCTCCGATACAAGCCACAATCACATCTGCACGGCTTGCTGCCAATACCGCCTTCTGTATTTGTGGGGCATTTTCTTCCCAATAGTTACCCTTTTCATTATAAGTAACCCCTTGTTCCAATATAACATTGTTAGGACCAAATTCATTGCACATCGCTTCATAAATGGTATTGTATGCACCGGCAAACTGATCAGTCAAATGACCTTGCCAAGTATAGCTCCAGCCACCATTCAGACAACGCATCTGGTTGGCATTCGGACCTGTTAACAAAATCTTTTTTCCTTTTGCCAATGGAAGCAAGCCGGCTTCGTTCTTCAAAAGAATCATGGATTCAGTTGCACTCTGCAAGGCTGCTTCTGCATGAGCCTTTCCTCCAAATTCCGGATAATCCTTATAATCGGTGGTAGGCTGGTCGAACAAACCTAAACGATATTTCAGGCGCAATACCCGACGGGTAGCATCATCGATACGGCTCATCGGCACTTCTCCTTCTTCCACCAATTCCTTCAACAGACGACAGAAGCCCAGGTCGTACGGATCCATCGACATATCGATACCTGCATTGATGGCCATCTTAATGGCTTCCTTCTTATCCTTGGCTACCTTTTCGCGTTTCCAAAGATTATCAATGTCTGCCCAGTCGGTCACAATCATACCGTCCCAATTCAAATCCTCCTTCAGCCATTGGGTCAACAATTCATAATTGGCATGTACCGGCATTCCGTTAATGGTACCGGAATTGGCCATAATGGTTAAAGCACCCTGACGGACAGCCGCTAAGAAAGGAGCGAAATGCTTCTCGCGCAAGTCATTGGGAGCGATAATGGCCGGAGTACGATCCTTGCCACTGATGGCTGCTCCATACCCCATATAATGTTTTACACTTACTGCAATATGATTCTTGTCTATATGGTTCGGATCCTCTCCTTGGAAACCAAGCACCATTGCCTTACCCATTTCGGCATTTACGTAAGGGGCTTCACCGAAGTTTTCCCATACACGCGGCCACAACGGATTACGTACCAAGTCGAGGGTTGGGGAATACGACCATGGAGTATTGCTTGCCCGGGTTTCGTATGCTGTAATCTCTGCTCCCCGACGTGCCAATTCACGATTGAATGTAGCCGCCACATTGATATTCTGTGGGAAAAGCGTACCGTTTTGGGTATACGTAACCCCATGATTCATATCCAATCCATAAATACAAGGAATACCTATTGCTTCCATCGATTTCTTTTGGATGGCATCGATTATCACCTTCCACTGTTCCTTGGTAGGAGCTGCTGTATAAGGAGCATTCAAGATAGAGCCAACCTTATATTTACCAATAACAGTATCCAACAAAGCCTCATCCACTTGGAAAGGCTGCGAGCCCCGTTTGCCTACAAGGTCAACATTCAGTTCGGTCATTTGGCCTATTTTTTCTTCCAGCGTCATGCCTTTCAAAGTCTCTTCCACCTTTTGCTCTATTCCGGCATCGTAGGGAATAGCCGGTTCTACACCCGACGGTTGGGTTCCACATGAAGCCAATACCAGTCCGGTCACAACAATCGCCAAGAAATGTTTTTTCATGCTACTTCGATTTTAAATACAAATTATTCTGTCACTTTCAGTCCCAAAGATTGGATATATCCCACTTGAGGAACATTGTTCTCACACTTACTGTTTTCAATGAACTCCATCAATGCCTTACGCATCAGTTTCTGGTTGGGACGTGCATCGCGTATTTCCTTATAAGTAGCACGCGGTGCTTCCGAGAAAGCAATCACTTGATTCCAATTTTCCGGTTCCTTGATACCCATGAAACAAGAACCATCCTTTTTCTTATACGGCCAGAAGGTATAACCGATGTTATTTTCTTCCATCGTCTTGCAGAAAGCCGCCTGCCATTCATCGGTATTATGGCCGATTTCACCCATATACATCGGCAAATTCACTTTGTCTCTGAAATCGATGATAGTCTGAATAGCTCCCTTGGTAGGAGCACCTCCATAACGATGACAAGTATACATAATCTTGTTATCGTAAGCAGAGTCTGTAAAAGGTTCAAAGTTACCGTTCCACTGAGCACCTCCCAACAAGACAATGTGATTGTTGTCCACCTCACGGATAGCCTTTACCGCCCGTTTGTGCAGAGGTTCCAATTTGGCATTCAGTTCCTCCATATTCTCAAAATACGGTGCAATCGGCTCGTTAATCAGTTCATAGCCTAAAATCACCGGTTCGTTCTTGTAGTAATCGGCAATCTTCCGCCAAATGTTACAAAACAGTTGTTGGCTGGCTTCACTCTCGAACAGCCATGGATAACCGTAACTGTCATCAATATTATCACCGGTTTGTCCGCCCGGTGCATCGTGCATATCCAATATCAGATACAAACCATTGTCACGACACCAATTCACCACACTGTCCACCCGGGCAAAACCATCCTGATTGGCTGTCAGCCCCATATAATCCTCATCGGTAAAGAGTTTGTAATGGAAAGGAAGACGAATGACGTTGGAACCTGTCGAAGCGATAAACTCTACATCCTTTCGGGTGATATAGTTGTCTTTGAACGCTTTCCAAAACTCCTTCACAAAATCGGGGCCTACCATTTGGCAAAGCATTTCATCGATAAAACGGGCCGAATTCGTTTTTCGGAAACCGAACATATACCCTTCGGGATTCAGCCAATTGCCCAAGTTCGTTCCCTTGACAAACAGTTTGTTTCCATCGGGAGTGATCAAATCTTGTCCGGACACACGTACAAAATCTTCTTCAGCGAGTATAGTCCCGGCTGTTTGCTTGGGTTGGCAGGCTCCCAAGAGCACCGCCAACACCAGCAAATAAAATATATTATACATAACCTATTGAAACTATTTATTTTTTCTGAAAAACACGAACATAATCAATCTCGTATGTGGCAGGAAGGCAACTTTCGTCTATTCCCATCATACCACCCCAATCACCTCCCCAAGCGAGGTTCAGTTTCACCTCAAATTCCTTGTCAAACGGCCAAGTCTGCGCATTGCGCTGACCGTAATCTTCCGGCTTGTAACGGAACAGCAATACACCGTCTACGTAAGTCTTGATTTCCGTTTCATCCCATTCCAAAGCGTATGTATGAAACTCATCCTGTGCACCGGCCAAGGTCTTCTTGGCTGTTTTTTGGGTGTTGATAGCATGATAATAGGCCTTGCAATGAATGGATGAAGAAACTTCATTCGGTACACATCCCACTTCTTCCATGATATCTATTTCTCCACAGTCGGGCCAATTGGACGAAGCTACCGGCATCATCCAGAATGCAGGCCATGTACCTTTGCCTTTCGGCAATTTCAAGCTGGCCTCGAAATATCCATATTTCCACCCTTTACCATTACGTCCATTACCACCGCGACTGTTCAAGCGAGCCGAATATACACGGTCTCCATCCTTAATGGCACGAATTTTCAACGTACCGCGAGATACCTCAGCCGTCTGTATATTGCCTTTCTTTCCGGCGATATAAGTCTGCAATTCATTGTTCACCCAACCCGGTTCTGCCGTTTCGTAATACCAATTGTTTTCATTGGGCAAGGTGCTCGACTTGTCATCGAACTCATCGTGCCATACCAACCGGTAACCTTCAGGAACTTTAATGTCGCCCGTTGCCATCTCGGGTTTTGCCGCTTGCTTCACCGCAACGGATTCACGGACTGTTCCGGATTTTACAATGACAGTACCCGTACGTTCTTCATACGCATCGTTTGGGGGGACTGTTACATTCACAACATTACCCGATATTTTACAATCAATCCAATCCTCATTGGAATAAGCCGTCCAGTCACGACTGCAATTCACGGTTATGGTAGCAGTCAGATTGTCTTCTCCGCCAAACGAAAGTTCTTTAGGAGAAAATTCAATCTCGACATTCGTCACCGGAGAATCGCCGTTATCATCACTTCCACTGCTACAAGCTACTAAACCAAATACCAGCAAAAGGAACGAGTATATTTTCTTCATCACACCAGTTTTTTTACAAAAGAGCATGTACAACCCTTGCAGGCCATACATGCTCCTATTCTAATTATTAATCAGTACAACCTTTTTCTTTCAAGATAATATCAGTCACTGTAACCTCTGTACCGGCAGCGCAACCACCGAAATCAAAGAACAGGCTCACCTTATCCATGTCGATACCCGGCATATTTACCATTTCGTAAACATATTCTTCTTCGGCTGCCAACGGATGAGCATCCGCAAAGTAAAAGACGTTGTCATTTTCACCACCACCGGAAAGCACCAATTTAACAGTTACACCCGGATGGTCGTTGTTGGACTTCAGTACGCACTTAAAGTCATAATTGGTAGCCGAGTTTGTAGTCATGTCAGTATGGAAAGCAACCTGTGCCTGCCACTGCTGAGAAGTGGCTTCTGGCAATGTCACTTTAAAGCCGGTATCCAATGTTTCCAATCCCGGATCAGGATATATTGTACTCCAATCTGGTGAATAATAGAAAGTATTGGTATAAGTACAAGTCTTCCACATATTGCAAGCCGAATCATAATTAAAGTTCGGGTTGTAACGTTCCTGAAGAGTCATATCATAGATTTGAATATGGGTACCCGCCGGATTACCGCTGAAGTCGAATACCAGTTTCACGTTGGATGATTCAATACCCGGCACATTGGCCATTATAAACTCATACTCTTCACCGGCTGCCAAGTCAATACGTTCTGTAAAGAAAGCGATAGCATCGTTATTGGCAGGGTCACAAAGTTTCACTGTTGCTTGGGCAATGTCCTGATCAGAAAGAATCTTCACACGGAAGTCATAGTTCTTGGCTGCAGAAGTAGTAATATTGGCATCAGACCAGTTCACCTGTGAGTGCCACTGTTCACTTACAGTTTCACCAAGGATCGTGATATTATGTTTGCCATCGACCAAACTATATTCTTGATAATCCGGCAATTCAACCCAACCTGCATCACCAAACCAGAAATTTGGTTCCTTAGTCAAATATGCGCTCAACAAGTTTTCGGCACTTGTACTTTCTACCCAGTTTACGTTCGGTTTTTCAACTTCGGGTTCATCTGAAGGTAACTTAGTACCATCGTCGTTGGCATGGTCTTTGATAACGATGTTCTTTACAACCACTTCGCAGTTATCACCATTACCACCAAAGTCAAGTACCAACTTAACATTAGGAGCGTCAATACCGGAAAGGTCACTAAACCAAATAATATTGTCTTCTAATGCTTTCAATTCACATTTTTGCTCAAACAAATAATTGGCATCATCACCTATCTGAGTCAATTTTACAACGGCCTTTGTTACATCGGTTGTAGGAGTAATGATAACGGAGAAATCGTAGTTAGTTGCACTGTTCAATGCAATATCTGTTTCAATATGCATTTGTGCCTGCCAATAATCAATAGTTGCAGTAGGCAACTTCACTGTATAAGTAGTACCATCAGTTGTGTATTCCGGTGCAGGCAAGCTACCCCAATCCGGAGTAAAGTATGCAAATGTAGGTTCTCCCTTGGTTGCATCCTTCCACAGGTTAAACTCGCTGTTATACTTGAATCCGTTGAACACTTCTTCGCGTTCGGTAGTCAGCGTGT
>CAZFDP010000018.1:0-16452 GCA_964518185.1 uncultured Phocaeicola sp.
GGAGGATTTGTTCAATGGCTGATAGAGTACATAAAAGTCTGTTGAATGCGAAAGTAAATTTGATATTTTATTTCCTTTCATTATTTTTCTCCTTCTTTTCCAGGAAAATATTTTTGGATTGTTTGGGAGATGAGTTCATCGGATTGACCGGTACGTTAGGCAATATCTTGGGATATCTCAACTTAGCAGAATTGGGGGTAGGAGCAGCCATCAGTTTTTTCTTATATAAGCCTTTACAATCCAATAACCGTATTGAAATCAATGAAATTATTTCTGTTTTTGGATATTTATACCGTAAAATCGGTCTGTTTATCTTGTTGGGCGGTATCCTTGTCAGTCTGTTTTTCCCCTTTATCTTTGGAAATACGGAGTTAGGATTGGGTATTGTATATTTTTCATTCTTTTCATTCTTAGGCTCGTCACTGATAGGTTATTTCATTAATTACCGTCAGATACTTCTTACTGCTGACCAGAAGAATTATTTGGTAGCCGTTTATTTTCAGTCTGCCAATTTAGTTAAAACAGCCCTTCAAATATTTTTGGCATATACTTATCGCAATCTGTTTGTATGGGTAATGGTGGAATTCCTGTTTGGTATCATTGGTTGCATTGTGCTGAATTGGAAAATCAATAAAGAATATCCTTGGTTGAGAAGCAATGTAAAGCAAGGCAAAGTCTTGTTGGCGAAGTATCCGACAATTCTGACCAATACCAAGCAAGTTTTTATTCATAAAATAAAGGATTTCTTGTTATCAAAGAGTGACGAACTCTTTATTTTTGCTTTCGTCTCCCTGAAAATGGTTGCCTATTATGGTAATTATCTGATTGTTGTAACCAAATTATCCCAATTGTTTACCTTCGTTTTAGATGGCGTAAGTGCAGGAGTCGGAAATTTGGTTGCCGAAGGTGACAAGAAAAATATGCTTAAAGTTTTTTGGGAATTGATGGCTATCCGTCATTTTATTGCGGGCTTACTGTTTACCTCACTCTATTTTTTATTGGAACCTTTCATTTATCTTTGGTTGGGACCGGAATATATTATGGATCATACTATTTTAGTATTATTATTGATATATATCTATATGATGCAAAGTCGTGGGGTAGTAGATATGTTTAATCATGCTCATGGTCTTTATGCCGATACATGGTCGGCTTGGGTAGAGTTGGTATTAAATATAGGTATAACTGTTACTGTAGCCATCAATTATGGTATCATAGGAATCCTCCTTGGCAAGATAATAAGCGTCTTTTTAATTGTGGTATTATGGAAGCCTTATTATTTATTCACTTCAGGATTTAAAATGCCTGTATCGGTTTATTGGAAAGGTACAATTGGATATTATATCATATTTGGTCTGTCATTTACTATTGTTTATTTTTTGAATGATTTATACTTAACAAGTATAGATTTTGATTGGTGGTCGTTAATTGGATATGCTTGTGTCCAGATTGTAGGCTATTTGATAATTAATATAATATTGCTTTATATTTTTGCCAAAGGGACAAAAGATATTGTTTTACGAATGAAAGCTTATAGAAAATGAAATACTCTATCATAACTATTAATTATAACAACCGGGATGGCTTAGAACGAACCATCAAGAGTGTAGTCAATCAAACATATCAGGATTTTGAATACATCATCATTGATGGTGGCTCAACAGACGGTAGTGTCGATGTCATTAAGAAATATGCTGATAGGATTGATTATTGGGTCTCCGAATCAGATAAAGGAATCTATAATGCCATGAACAAAGGTATTCTTCAAGCACATGGGGAATATTTGAATTTCATGAACTCTGGGGATTGTTTTTATGATGATGAAGTGTTAAAAAGAATAAATAAATATATGTATTATGATATCATATTAGGTAAAAGTTTTTATCAGAATGGTTCACATGGCTTTAAATATGGAAATATATCTTTAATGGATTTATACAAAAACAGTTTACCTCATCAGGCAGCATTTTGTAAAAGACGATTATTTGAAAATACATTATTTGATGAAAATTATAAAATAGTTTCTGATTGGAAATTTTTTATAGAAACTTTAATTCTCAAAAATGCTTCTTTTTATAATATTAATGAGATAATATGTTTATATGAATATGGTGGAATTAGTTCTATTGCTATAGAATTGGCAGATAAAGAAAGGTCGGAAATTATTAAAACTTATTTCCCAGAACGTGTTATTTCTGATTATGAATATTGGTCTCAAATGGATTCTCCTATAATAAAGTTAATACCACAATTGAACAAAACATATCGTTTTCAAAAAATAGCTTATTATTTAATTGTTGTACTATTGAAAATTCGTTCTATATTTATTTAAATAAATGAAAATATTATATATTTATAAGGGTATGAATAATTATGGAGGTATGGAAAGAATCTTAACCTCTAAAATGAATTATTTGGCAGAGAACACGATACTACAAATATCATTTTTAACATATGAATGCCAATCTTCCGTTTTGCCATTTGGATTATCATCAAAAATCGAATATTATCCAATAAATGCTCCTATTGCTAGAAGAACTAATATTTCATTTCTTCATTGGGTTAAAGCATATTTTCAAACGCGAATAAGTTTTTACAAAAGAGTGTCTAATATGATACATTCTATAGAACCTAATATAGTAGTATTGACGTCATATTCTTTTAATGAAATGGATATAATCATTGATATATGCAAAAAAAATAATATTCATATTATAATAGAATCTCATGTAGAGGCGTCAACCGTTTTGATGTCTGAAAAATACAAATACAATCGTTTCTTGTCGTATTTAATGAAAAAATGGGATATATATATATTGAAGTCACTATATCATGTAGATATGATTGTAACGCTTACAAAGGGAGATATGTCTTTTTGGTCGAAATGGAATAAAAAAATTATGGTAATTCCTAATATATTAACAATACAACCTCATGAATTTGCGAATTATTCATCAAAGAGAGTAATTTCTGTAGGACGATATACCTATCAAAAGGGATTTGATATGTTAATTGAAGCATGGAAGTTAGTACATAAAATAAAACCTGATTGGGAATTATATATATGGGGAAGTGGAGATGTGAGTATTTATTATGAGCTATGTAAAAAATATGAACTTCAAAACGTAATACATCTTATGCCTCCATCAATTAATATAGAAGAAGAATATTCTAAAAGTTCAATATATGTTATGAGTTCAAGATACGAAGGTTTTGGATTGGTCCTGTCTGAAGCAATGAGTTGTGGATTACCTTGTGTTTCATTCGATTGTCCTTATGGACCATCTGAAATCATTAATAATAATATTGACGGTTTTTTAGTTGAAAAAAATAATGTCAAACAGTTAGCGGAAAAAATAATTATTTTGATAAATAATGAAGAATTAAGAAAGAAAATGGGTTTAGCTGCAAAGAATAATGTAAAGCGATACTCTGTTGAGGTTATAATGGAGAAATGGATTCAACTATTCAATGAATTGATTAATGTTAAGTAATTTTACAATTTCTATATTTATGATATTGTTTTGGTGATAATATGAAAAACAATACTACTCCTAAAAAACTGAATCCACAACGGTTGCGATATTTAATCAAAACCTTATAATTATTGCGTATATATTGGTGGGCATGTAAAAAATATGGTTTACTCAATTCATAATCAAACATGCTTGCTCTACCTATCAATAAATTATAATATTGAATACAATGAGCAGAACAAATTTCTGTTAGTTTAGGAAAATTCCTCTTTATTTCTAAATCTGTTTGGTCAAGTCTTAATATCATATTCTTGTGAAATTGAATAAGATTGGATTTGAAATAATCCCTAGACAATGAACTCTCTCTGTGGGTGTATATATAGAGAGGATAATCTACTATTGTTATAGTTTTACTATTTAAAAATACATGTAGATTATATATGAAGTCTTCTTCTGTCTTTAAACCATTAACATATTGGATATTATTAATATCTAATATTTCCTTTTTGTATATTTTAGTCCAACATTGCGAGTAAATTTTATCTTTATTCAAAAGATGTTTTATAGCTGTTTCTTGATTTAAAACATATTCTTTATATGTATGTTCATTATGTGAAATATTACCTTTCTCGTCTATTTGTATATATGAACAACATACAATATCTGCTTGATTTCTTTCAGCGCTATCTATCATGAGGCTATACATATTTGGCATTATTTCATCATCACTATCAATAAATGAAATGTATTTACCTTTAGCTTGTAAATATCCTACATTTTTAGCTGTAGCAGGTCCTGAGTTTTGTATATGTATATAGCGAATAAAAGGATATTGAGAAACGTAATTGTTACATATTATAGAAGAATTATCTTTAGAACCATCATCGATCAAGATTAACTCATAATCCTTAAAATCCTGATTAATAACGCTCAGTATGCATTTGTCTAAATATTTTTCAGTATTATATACTGGTATAATTACACTTAATTTCATGAAAATTTTCTTGATATGTATATTTAATTAATCATTTTCACCACTTTAGCCGGACTACCCACTGCTACAGAGTAATCGGGAATATCTTTCGTAACTACACTACCGGCACCAATCACACAATGTTTACCGATGGTAACTCCGGCCGCAATCACTGTATTGGCACCTATCCAAACATCATCACTAATCGTGATAGGGGAGGTGGCTACACCTTGCTGACAGATAGGGATTTCGGGATGGCTATAATTATGATTCAGTCCCGAAACAACAACACCTTGTGCCAAATTTACTTGGTTACCTATGTGTACCGGACCGATAATGGTATTGTGAAGCCCAATACGAGAATCATCACCAATTCTGATTTCACCTACTGCATTGTTGATACAGGAATAATCTTCTACCACCGAACGACAGCCGATAGAGAACGGATGGAAAGGAGTAATGTCTTTCCGTACACTACGATAAATGACACTGCCTTTACCTCGTTTCATGAATACCCCCACGAACGGGCGAATCCACCAATTGGGACGAGTCTTGATGGGATGCATCAGAAAACGGTAGATTGCTTTCTTTAACTTAGGCTGCTGTTGTATGTAGTTCTTAATATTCATAATTATCTCTTACGTTTATGTAAACAAATCCTTCGCTTTATTCAGGATGACAAATTATCTCCGTGGCTGGTATGAATGAATTTCTTGGAAGCTCCTTTCGAACGGAACAGGTTTCGTATCATAGTAAAGATAAAGAAAGGTACTTCCTGCAAGGCTTGATAAAACTTTTTTCCACGCATGTATTTAGGAATGGAAAAATAGAGCGTTGTCAGCAGAAGGAAAAAGATTCCCCACCATTTGGTGGAAGAAAGAAAAGGTACAAAGATAGTGATAATGCTTATCATTCCTATTAATCCCAATAAAATGCTACGGGGGAGAATGATGCTTTGAATGGCCTTTATTACATAGTCCCAATTGCCTTGAAACAGAGCTTGGGGAACACGGGGCCACATTCGTCCTGCCAAGAAAAATTGGGTAGCGAGCCAACGACGACGTTGGTTGCTTAAAGCCTTCTTTTGTTGTACCTTTTCATCGAGTACACGAATGTGATCAGCATATTGAATGAGGATTCGTTGCCGGAGAAGGAGTTCCTCCAATTCCTTATCTTCACCGGCTGAATGGGTGTGGAATATATTTTCGGCGAACCAAATATAATCCATAATCATTCCCGAACCGATAAGGGCTGATGAAAGCCCTAATTGGACATGTCCCAAACGAAAGAGGGTATTGTTCATTTCTTCGATGGAAGCATCGAGTACAGCTGTGGAGTTATTCAAGTTCTTGGCTGTACGATGGGTTTGTAGTGCTTTACAAGGAACAGAATGAAGATATCGGTTGACCTGCTCCAAATAATCGGGAGCAATCAGATTATCGGCATCCAAAACAACAACATAATCGGCTGTCTTCATTCCTTTATTCTCTTTTTGGGTAAAGTAATGGATGGCTGATTGAAGTGCCTTGGCCTTAGAACTTTCTTCGTAATGGATTTCGAGTACATCAGCACCTGTTGTACGAATGGCCGTATTGGTATCGTTCTTCATTCGGTCGGAAATAACCATTACACGATAATGACCGGCAGGGTAATGCTGATTCATGGCCGCTCGTACAGTATCGACTATAACCTTGTCTTCCTTATAACAGGGAATGAGGATGACAAACCTTCTATATGTATCGGTAGGAGGGTATTCCTTGCTCTTGGCAAACAGAGAAGCAACGGCAAATAGAACCAGATAGCCTACACTGAGAACCAGGTAGGCATACAACAGAATCTCCAATAACTGTATGCCGGTAACTATCATGCAGTGGCTTGTTTTTTCTTATAGAATCCGAAAATATTTAAAATCATACCTACTCCCATGCTCGGAATGGCTTTAATGGCCTTGTTGAATTTATTATCCACTAAATAATCAGGAATAGCAAATGCCATGGCAAGCAAAAAAATCAATATCAATGCCCACCATTTGAGGCCGTCCAACCAATTGAACCACGAAGATATACATCCCATCAGTACAATGACTACCAATAGGATGGTACGTGGGAAGGTAATCCAGTTCAGAATACGGTCTGCATAATCGAAATTGCCACTTAAAACGGCTCCCGGCAAACGATGGATGTTAGTAAACAATGAATGATAATGGGCTATGACCCAATTTTTACGCTGGGTATAGAACTTTCGTCGACCTTCCTTGCGGTTAGCATATACAATGGCCTTGTCCAAATATTCCACATAAATACGGTCACGCAACAATAGGGCTTCGAATGCCTTTTCATCATCGGTGTCGTTCACCTGGTCAATGATACTCTTTATCCAATCAAAATCAAAAGCCATACCAGAACCGTTCAGGGTAGACGACAAACCGATATTGACATGGCCCGACCGATAGATACAATTATTGATTTCGTCAGAAATGGCATTCAGCATGGTACTGTTATTGCTTCGTTCCAAACGGATACGGTGAGCCTGAATGGCATTGGAACCACTGGAATAGGTGTCATTCAGCACTTCCAAAAAATCAGGTTCTACTGTGTTGTCGGCATTCATAATCAATACCATATCGTACAAACCTTCGGGCAAATGCTTTATGGCAGCCTTTACCGCTTTCATCTTGGTTCCTTTACCATGGAAATTGGCTTGCATCAAAGTGATGGGCTGTTCAGCCAAAAAGGCATTGGTCTGTTCAGACATTTGTTCGGATACCACATAAATGTCATAACAGTCGATGGGATATTCCTGTTTTAGAAAAGAGAAGACTGCTTTCTGTACATATTCATCGTCTCTGAAAGCCGGTATGATAACAGCAAAACGATGCTTCAAACGGGAATCATTATATTTGTCCGACCGCTTGAACATACCTCCAATGATGGAGTAGAACAAGTGGTAGGCAATGGTAAATGCACTTAAACCAAATAAAAAGGTCTCTATAAATTCAAACACAGTCATATATCAATCGTATTTTTTCTTCAATTCAAAAAAAGCTTTTACTCCCTTTACATGTGCTCGGGCTATCTCCTTCCTTTTATGGAATTTAGCGCAAAGATAGTTATAAGGCAGGACAATTCCCAATAAATAACCCATAGTAAGGTAAAAAGTATAGTCGAATCTGTTGCGATAAGCATACAGCAAACGGTTACGACTCATATAGAAAGCCTGTAACGGGCTACCGACTCCTGTGGTCTGACTGGCTTTGTGAATGACTTCGCAAGCTGGGTCGTACCAAAGTTTGTATCCTTCGTGGGTGATGTAGGTACACCAGTCCAATTCTTCATAATAAAGAAAATATTCTTCAGGCATTTTCCCTACCTTGTTGATAATGCTTCGTTTGACTAACATGGCTGCACCATGCAGGTAGGGCGTTTCGGTAGCAGGATAGGCCGATTTATTGGATGAACCTTCACCAATGGCTTGATTACGCAAGGTTATGGAAGAGAGGGGAGTATATCCGGCCCACTGGATGGTATGCAGGGAATCGGGATTCAGTATCAATGGAGTGACACCTGCTATCTGTTTATCCGATTCCAAACGCTTGATTAATGCGGGCAAATGATCGTCACACATCAATACATCATTGTTCAGAAAGAATAAATATTTGCCCACAGCAACCTCAATGCCCAAGTTATTGGCTCCTGCAAATCCTAAATTCTGTTCGTTCCGGATGACCTGTATTTGGGGGTATCGGCTCTCGAGGACAGACGCTTCATCGGCAGTAGAAGCATTGTCCACCACAATCAATTCATAACTGACCGACTTGATTTGCTTTATCCAAGAATCCAGAAACTCACAAGTATCTTTCAGTCCGTTGTAATTGATGGTAATTACAGATATGTCAACTTGCTTTTCCATGTGCTTCTGAATATTGTTTATCAAAGTAAGGTGCTAAGAACACCAATGTAAGACAGGTATATATCAACGGTCCGTTGGGAAACTGGAAATATATCTGGTTAGCATACGAAGCAACCAACATACCGGCCGTTCCACAAAGCATACCTGTGAGCGGTCCCCGAATCTCAGGGTTCTTGACTCGGAAAAGCAGAATGCAACAGGCACAGATATACATCAATACCTGTAATACCAAATAAACGATTAAACCTACTTTCCCCAAGTGAATCCATATATAGACCAATTCAGAGTCAGGCGGACAAGTAGCCACAAACCGATATTTGTTCTGAGGGGGAACTTCTTCTGCATCCACACCCAGGCCTATTCCGAAAGGAATTTCGGACATATAGGCTTTCAAAGCCTTTTGGTTCTCATAACGGACATTCATGGATGCATCTTCGGTATCGAATACCGTACGCATACGACGAATCAGACGGTTGCCATCTCCAAGGGTGGTATATTTCAACATAAATAATCCCACGAATAAGATGGTTGCCGAAGCTATTCCAATTTTCCAATTCTTGCATAAAAATATAAATAAGCCAAGACCTGCTACGGGTACGGCCATGGATGCACGGGTTCCAGAAATTAACAAGCCATATCCGGCTGCAACAGCTACAATGATGTAAAACAGTTTCAGATAGTTGTTTCTAACGTAAAAGAAGGATAAAAAGAAAGTAACTAAAGATAATCCCATACCACATCCGTAATTAGCGGCATCAGTAAAAAATGAAAAATATCGAACACCACTATGAATAAGGTGAGTCCTATATCCACCAGACATTAACCATGCCCATTCAGCATTGTCAAATCCCTGATTCCTTTGCCAATATCCTTTAGCGGCAGCTAATAAGGTTAATACTCCCCATAGAATTAGAAAATAATGGATAAACTTAAAGTTTTTGGCGGAGATGGCAATGATAACCGAAGTTATGAGAGCGTATAAAGATATTACCCGCACATTCCCTAACCAGGCACTAAAATGGATGCTTCCTGTTGCATGATTTCCCACATTGATAAAGCAATAGGCAAACCATACTACCATAAAGGCAAAATAAAGATTAAAAACATTACGAAAATTTTCCTTGTCAGCTAAATTGCGGAATAATATAGTGATAAAAATCAAGCCAAAAATAACATCAAATATGACTGATATGGGGATAGGAATGGATATATACCGACTAATTCCCATAATGAAGTAATTGACAACAGCCAACAAGATTAAAGCAATGTATTGGTTCTGAATACAGAGATAGGTGAAAATAAGCGCAAAAGGAAGAATCCCTATGGCTAATCCCATACCCGATTTGATGTTTACGGATACATAAACACATAAAAGGGTTACTATGACCATAATAGCCATAGTAAGCCCTTTCTGTTTGATGATATCGAATGATTTAATCATTGTTTCCGGATATGTTCTGTGGCGGTCAATCCCAACTGGAAGATTTTGTATTCAAAATTCTTGAACTGGGTATAGGGTGGTAACTGGCCGGTAAAGTCTTGTACCGCTTCTCTTTCGGCTTGGGTCAGATAGAATTCCAAAGGAACTTTCTCTTCCTTTACATCGAGCAAGCGCTTGTACTGCAATTGGTCGGTGTCCTTCCAAGTACGGTTGGCACGTACCACCATCAAATTGAGAGAGGCTTCGTTCAACAAAGAAGGAGATAGCGGATTGTTCTTCAAAGCCGGATATTCTACAATGGCAATCTCGTCTGATGACAAGTCGTGACAAATATCTATAATACTATTGGCTTGTACATACTGGCTGTCTTCGCTTAAGAAATCTTCGTCATGGGTAATTCGGCGTACATTCAAACCCAAACTGTTCCAATATTCTTCCAAAGCAAGCCCGATGTGTGACTTTCCATCCATTTCTTCGGTACTTAATAAGTTCAGAATCCGTTGTTCCTTACCATCGAAATAGGGCAGAATGTTGGTACTCAGTTGTTTAATGGCCATTTCGTCTATCGCTTTGTTATAACGACGATAGCGTAACTTGCTTTCCCGTGGGAAGGCTCCCAAAACATTGGAACCCGTAATGCGTTCGGTACGCATCTTGTCGCGTAAGGTACGGTCGAGTAATTCCACAATCAGATGATAACCGATAGTCAATAACAATGTTCCCAATAAAGTAGCCAAAAGAATCATTCTACGGGCGGTAGGAGAGGAAGTCAAAGGGAACAATGGAGGATTCATGACTTTCAAGGTAGCGGCTGTCATTTCCAAATTCTTTTGACGAAGAATAGCGGAATTCAATGCCTTCAGACATTCCATATAGTTTCCTTCTACAAAACCTATATTTCGTTCCTTCCGATTGATTACGGCCCCTATCGGAGAAAAATAAAGGAAATCACGGTCCAACTTTTCACGCATAATATCGCGTGCCTGGATTTGCGCTAAGGTTCTTTCACGGATTACCACTTGTTCCAACCATTGACTTACCAAATCTTCGTATTTTACATTGTTGGTAGAGGCCACCTCTTCACTCAACTGGAATGCCAAATCGTTGATACTTTGTTCGGCTTGTTTCAACTGTTCCTTCTTTTGATTCAAGTCTGTATTGTTGGAAGCATCCGGAGTTATTTCCATGGTAGAAATCTGAGTGTTGAGTTTGGAGATATTATTCAAGTTATCCATAAACTCATTGTTGGTACGCATGGCTTTGGCCAAATCGCCTAATTTATACTCGTAGAAATCAATCAAGGCACGGCTGGTAGAAGAATTGACCAACAAATCATTGTCCATCATTTGATATTGGGCATCCATAACAGTAAGCTGCTCAGTCTGTTCACCATAGTTGATAATGCGATGGTCAATGTTATATTGAATCAAGGAATCTTCGGCTTCGGTCAGTTCTACATGCAAACGAGCCAGTTCCTGGCGGAAAAATTCAATTACATTGTTGGTTTCGCCATAACGAAGTTCACGGTACTGCTTGACAAATTCCTCGTTCAGTATCTCCAAGGTATTATAAGCAATACCCGGGTCGTTAGCTGAATAGCCAACTTCAATCAAGTCACTGTTACCTAACTGAACTACCTTAATCTTTTGAGATAAAATAGGAACACTAAAATAAGGGTGGGTATAATTCAACAATCCATAAATAAAATTACTGGCATTGGGACGTTCATAGGCAATTAGATTGTTTAAAGTCTTTTCTTCGTTCTGTTTGTCAATCAAAGAACGAACTTCTCGAGGAATGATGGCATCCAATTCCTGAAAATGTTCGGCTGTAATATAACTGGTATTCTTTTCCAAATCCCCATAAATCAAGCAACGGGTCAGCAAGCGCAAGGAAACCGCTTTCAAGGTTCGTTCTGTAGTAATGATATTCATCAAATTACTTAAATGGACATTTGCATTGCGGCTATCACTGGCATCCACATTGTAACCGGTAATGATACCCGTATAAATGGTGGTCTTTACATCGTATGACTTATCCATATCACGGGTCAAAAGCCAAGCTATAATCACTGCTATAAGTGGCAGTAAAACCATCCACCAACGGATACGGTAGAAGAAACGGATAATATATTTAAATAATTCCATAGTCTTATTCGTTTATAGGATTCATTTCATTGATTTGAGTCAAAATAGGAGTATGAGAAATGATTTCCAGTACCAACAACTGCTCGTTAATGGAAGCTCTTAATTCTTCATAACTTTGATTAGCCTCAAACTCTCTTCTTTTTAATTCAGCCAGTTCTGCGATAGTTCCTCTTCTATTACGATAGTCTTGCTCTGCCACAGCAGATGCTCCCTTATACAATGCCAAATGTTCGGCAGAACGTTTCAAGGTTTCGATATTGGAAAGAATGGATACATACAAGTGGGCAATCTGTTGCTTTACTTGTTCATAGGCTTGTTCTTTTGCATATTCCGCCTTTTCTGCAATAATTCGCTGACGCTTCACCTTACCGCCCAAATCGAAAAGGGTCTCTAAAGGGATATTTACATTTCCTCCTACATTCCAATAATCCTGTTCAACACCCGTATATTGGTAGAAGATGGGAGTGGTAACATCGGTAATGGTACCAAAATTATCGGTTACTCCGTGAGAGTATGCTGCTCTTGCACTAAAGAAACTTAACCAACTTCTTTTTTCTTTAGCCAGAAGTTTCTTTTGTAACTGGCGTTCCTTTTCCATCATCTTGACAGTAGGGTTACTGGTGGCATTGGCATACAATACACTGAGTGGTGGTAACTGCAAAGTTGCAAAATCCACATTCAAATTGATAGTGATACTATCTAAGGAAGTGTCCTCCATCATCTTAACTTCTGTCTGCTGGGCACTCATTGTAAGTGAGGCAGCCATTAGGGACAGAGTTACATACCATTTCTTCATACCTATTTTAATAATTCTTTAACAATCGCCTTTTTGGATAAAGGCAGTCAAGGTTTTAAAAATAATTTTAATATCGTACCAAAATGAGAATTCCTTACCGTATTTCAAGTCAAGGTCTTTACGTTCCTGAGCGGAAAGTTTGCCGGAATCGCCTCGTTTTTCCACTTGCCAGAGTCCGGTAAGACCAGCCGGTGCCATAAAACGGTCGATACTGTCATCGTTGGTGAGTAATTCGGCTTCGTAAAGGGGAAGGGGGCGGTTACCTACCACTGACATGTCACCTTTCAGTATATTAATGAGTTGTGGCAATTCGTCCAGACTATACTTACGGATAAAGCGGCCTACCTTAGTTACACGCGGGTCTTTCTCAATCTTTACGAAAGCGTTAGACTGCTCGGCATTGCGCATATTGCAAAATTCAGTTTCAGGAATAATGAAATCATCGGAAATCAACATCACACCTTCATCCCCAATCATCAGATTTCCCAAATCTTCTTGAGTGAATTCCTGTATTTGAACTTCACAACCTGATTCTTCCTTATATTGATTCTGTGAAGAGAGTTCCTTAAGATGTTTGTCTGAATCGGTATACATGGAACGGAACTTCAAAAAATCAAAGATGGTATAGTTAGTTCCTACACGTTTGGACTTATAGATAACATTACCTTTACTTTCCAGACGGATGGCAAGAGCTATCAATATAAATATAGGTGAAAGGACCAATAGTGCTATACCGGCAAAAACTATATCGAACAATCGTTTCCATAAGGGAAGTTCAAAGTGTTTTACTTCTTTTTTCTTCTTACGGTTGTTGGCATAAAGCAAATCCTGACGTTTCTTGATTAGAGCAATCTTATTCTTCAGTTCTTCAGTGGTAATATGAGGCTGAATGGTATCATTAATTCCACATTTCAAGTATGCCAGACTCTCTTCTTTTGACAGTCCGTCGGTTATAAGCATAACATAACCTTGATAGAACTTTTTTCTGAACTTTGTAATATGGGTTATGTCTTCATTGATATTCCCTTGTTGATATAAAACAAGATTGTATTTGCTGGTCTTAGTTTCGGCAGAACAAATATCAATAGCCTCCTGATAATTCTTGGCATGAATCATCCGGATGCCTTCAATCTGACCGAACCTGGACAAATACTCCTGATCTTTACCTATATAAAGAAGATTGGTCATTGGATTAACTGATGATTTTCTTTACTCTGATTTTTAATTCCATTGGATTGAATGGCTTTACGATATAATCGGATGCGCCAACTTCAAGAAGACGGATACGTTCACTGGTACTGTCTTCACTACTGAGCATAATAACCGGAATATGCTTAAACAACTCATTGCTCTTAATCCATTCCAAAAAATCATCACCTCTCATTTCGGGCATGCGAATATCTGATATTATAAGGTCAGGAATATTACCTTCCTGCAACCATTTCATTCCTTGTACTCCATTGGGTAACCATACGCAATCATAATCGCTAACCAAATAAATGGAAAGCACCTTGGCTATGGTCTCTTTATCGTCTAATACTAAGATTCTTTTTCTCATGTCAAAGTGGATTAAATCATTTTGGGCAAATTTAGATATTTTTTTTCATTCCAAAGGGAATTACGTCAATAAAAAGGGGTACAAAATGTTATAATTAGGGGTCAAAATGATAAAAATGATAAGAATACCTACATTTTGATAAGAATACCCACATCGTATTATGAGTATTTTCTAAGCTGTTTTTATATATTGTATAATGTATGATAAGCCGGTTGTAGGATATTGTATTTTACATGATATTTGCAATATTAGGGAAATAGTGTTTTATAACATGTAAAATTATATGCGTAAATTGGTACTTTTTAAGAAAAAACTCTATACCTTTGCATGGTAATTGTAAAAAATACAATATGTCAAATCTTGAGCAACATATTAATCTGCATGTTTCGGTCGATTGTGTACTAATTGGTTTTGACGGCAATTGCTTTCGTATTCTTTTAGTAAAGCAATTAGGCAAACAATTGGAAGAAGAATTGAATGACATGAAACTTCCCGGTAGTTTGATATACGATGATGAAGATTTGGATGATGCGGCCAAACGAGTATTGAATGAACTTACAGGATTAAAAAATGTAAAGATGACGCAGTTTAAGGCCTATGGTTCCAAAAATCGTACCCGAAATCCTAAAGATGTATTGTGGTTGGAAAGATTCCATCGATTAGATGAAAAGAAAATAGACCGTATTGTGACCATTGCATATTTGGCGTTAGTGAAAATTGACCGTAAATTCGAACAATTATCCAATAAATACGATGCCTCTTGGGTGTCTGTTGACGAAGTGAATAATTTGGCATTCGACCATTTTCAGATAATGCAAGATGCATTGGCCTATATACGTCATTATGTAGAAATAAGTCCGGCTGCTTTATTCGACTTGTTACCGCGAAAATTTACAGCATCACAACTTCGTTCGCTGTACCAGTTGATATATAATAAGGAATTTGACGTACGGAATTTCCACAAAAAGATTGTGCAAATGGCATATGTAGTTCCATTAGAAGAAAAGGAAGTGGGGGTGTCGCATCGGGCAGCCAGATATTATAAGTTTGACCGTACTATTTGTAATAAGGTATATAGATAAATAAATAATAACTTTAACTTAAAAAAGATAATGAACAAGTATTTATTAGGTTATGATATCGGTAGTTCATCAGTAAAAGCAAGTTTAGTGAATGCTGATACCGGTAAATGTGTAGCATCGGCCTTTTATCCGAAGACTGAGGCTACAATTGTAGCCGTACAATCCGGATGGGCGGAACAAGATCCGCAAAATTGGTGGGAAAACTTAAAGTTGGCCACCCGTTATGTTATGAAAGAAAGTGGTGCTCAGCCTGAAGAGGTGGCCGCTATCGGTATATCTTACCAAATGCATGGATTAGTATGTGTAGACAAAAATCAAAATGTGTTAAGACCCGCCATTATTTGGTGCGACTCCCGTGCCGTGCCTTATGGACAGAAGGCTTTTGATACGTTAGGACAAGAACTTTGTCTGTCACATTTGTTGAATTCACCGGGAAACTTTACAGCATCCAAACTGGCATGGGTAAAGGAAAATGAACCTGAAATTTACGCCAAGATAGATAAAATAATGCTCCCGGGTGATTATATTGCCATGAAGTTAAGTGGTGTGGCATGTACCACTATTTCAGGGCTGTCGGAAGGTATGTTCTGGGATTTCCAAAAGAATGAAGTAGCAGGCTTTTTGATGGAATATTATGGATTCGACCAATCATTGATTCCGGAAATCAAGCCTACATTTGCAGAACAAGGACGAGTAAATGCATGGGCTGCCAATGATTTGGGCTTGAAAGAAGGTACACCTATCTGTTATCGTGCGGGCGACCAACCGAACAACGCACTTTCATTGAACGTATTCAATCCGGGTGAAATAGCTTCCACAGCAGGTACATCAGGAGTTGTGTATGGGGTAAATGGTTCTGTAAACTATGATCCAAAATCTCGCGTTAATACATTTGCACATGTTAACCATTCGGCCGAGCAAACTCGTTTAGGAGTGTTGCTTTGTATTAACGGTACAGGTATCTTGAATTCATGGGTGAAACGTACAGTGGCTCCCGAAGGCATTTCGTATGGTGAAATGAACGAATTGGCCGCACAAGTTCCTATCGGCAGTAAAGGAGTAAGTATCCT
>CAZFDP010000019.1:0-16180 GCA_964518185.1 uncultured Phocaeicola sp.
ATAAGTAAATGTAACTTAGAAGCCCCTAAGTCTTTAGCTTAGGGGTAGTTCACGTCAGATTCATGGCAGACTCTTCCATGAGTACAGAGGTATGCACCGATATGGTAGAAGAAGGACAGCTATCAATAATTGGAAAAACGAAAAGAAAAGAACCGAAGAAAACAATAGAAAGGAGACTATATGAATAACAAGGATTTGATGGGGAAAACCATCGTATATTACGAGCCATACAGCAGAGACATAACGGATTCCGCCAAAGAAGCGGTTGTGACCAATGTAGGACATAAGTACATCACAGCAGGCAAGATGAAGTTCGAAATAGATACAATGACCTGCCAAACACTACATTACCGGTTGTATATCGGTACATTGCAGGAGTTTCAAGAAGCGGTCAGGCTACAGAAAGAAATTTCTTCCCTATTGTTCAGCTTACAGAAGGAGGCGGACATCAACTTGCCGCTTCCGCTTCTCAGAGAATTTCATCAACGTATGCAGGAACTCAAAAATAAGATAGGAGGGCAGAATGAGCGATAAGATTGAACATATATTACAAAAGCTACGCAAGCTGATGGACCTCAAGTCATCGGCACTGCAATGTGGTGAAACAGGTGAAGCCAATGCAGCGGCAGCAGGCATCACACGACTGTTGAAAGAATATGACCTGACAATGCAGGACATCCCTGATGAGCAGAAAGCGGTAGACCCGATAGATATGGAGGATATACCCTATCATTTCTCCTATATGCAGCATAAATGGTACTGGTTCATGCTCGATGTGCTGGCAAACCACAACAGCTGTAAAATCATCCGGTCACGCACATTGGAAGATAAGAAAGTGGTGGATTGTGTCTATAGGCTCATCGGACGAGAGCAGCATCGCGAAGTGGTGCTGTATCTCATCTCTTTCTGTGCCCATCAGTTCATCAACATAGGCAAGCGAAAGTATGCAGCCTGGAAATACGAATACATGCGTACCACAGGTATGACACCACCGACACAGACCAACTACATGAAGAGCTTCCTTGCCGGATGTGTGGACGGCTTGAATGACAAGCTGAAACAAGAACAGGCAGAACTTCCGCAGGAAAAGTTAGGTGCGTTGGTACTGGCCAACGAAACGGCCATAAACCAGTTCATGCAGACAATGGAGGTAAAGACGGCACGGAACAGAAATATAAAGGTGGACAGAGAAATCCTCGAAGAGGGACGGGAAGTAGGACGTAACATCAACCTCCAGAAAGGTATCGGCAGTCAAATACCAAAAAAGAAATACCTTGACTGATATTCCGGATGCAATAAAGATTCAAACATTCACTCTCTTTCACTGACTGACACCTATAATCCCTGGCATGATAATTGTCAGGGATTATTGTTCTATATCTACAACTTCTTCCCTTTTTTTTATTCTTCTGCCCTTTTGTTAAATTACTCTCTTCCAACCTTCATCAGCAAAATTATCCCTTCTGTCCCGGAAAAATGGACGATACCCCCCGTAATTTGTAGCGTACAAAATTATATGTGATAAATAATAGGATTTCAAGAAGGTTGAAAAATGAATCATAAGGTAATGAAGGATAATAGAAAGACGTACAAGCTGGTACTCGTACTGCGTGATGACAAGCAGGAGATGGTCTGCGACATCACCGTTTCATACGATGCTCCAAAGAAAGAAGAGAAAGATAATTTAACCAAGGAAAAGATAGAATAATGGCAAAGAAATATGTCAGGACAGAGTTTGACGGACTCTATCAAGGGGTAGAGGAACATGAGGACGGGATAGGGGTAGCCTATACCCGTAAAGGACATTACTCGGTGTTCATACGCATGGACAACCCCGTCGTGCAGTATTCGGCCAACATCAGCGAATATTATGAAGCGGCGGCACTCTTCGAGAATATCATCAAGTCACTCGGAGACGGGTACTCGCTCCAGAAACAGGATATATTTTCCAGACAGTCCTTCGAACCAAACATACCGGAAGATGCCAAGTTCCTCAACAGGGCATACATGAACTTCTTCCGGGGACGGGAGTATACCGAAGTACAGACTTGTCTCATCATTACACAGGAGATTAAGCCGACAACATTCGGGGTATATGACCGGAAAAGGGAGGATGATTTCTGGAACAAGGTACAGAAAGTACGCGACCTGCTCTCACAGAAAAAGGTGAATTTCCACATGATGGATGCGGAAGAGATAACTGAATACCTGCACAGATATTTGGGTATAAGCTTTAGAAGAGGGGCCTTTGCATACAGCAACTTCAAGACCATGGACAACTACGTGCAGATGGGGGAACGGTCGTTCCGAATCATTGACGTGGTGGATATCGACGAGGTGGTCATGCCGGCCAAGGTTTGCCCATTCGGATATGAAGGTGAATACCCGGTGGATATGCTGGCGTTCCTGGCTAAAGTACCGGGAGCGGATTGTGTCATCTACACACAGTCCATCATCATTCCGGGACAACGCAAGGAGGTGGCCAAACTACAGGCCAACTATAACCGGAAGAAGAATGTCAAGGACCCGGGAAACCAGATGGCGGCACTGGACATCAAGAATCTCATGGATGATTTGGCTGCAGACGGTAAGATGCTGGTACATGCCAATTTCTGCGTGATGATAGTAGCCAAAGGAGACGGAAAGGCACTCGACAAACCCTATAACTTCGTGGAGAAGAAATTCTATGACCAGGGTATCGGCATAAACCAGTGTGCGTATAACCAGATGGAACTCTTCATCAGCATGTTCCCAGGGAACCAGCTTTCACTGAAACCGTATGAACGGTTCCTTTGCCCGCATGATGCAGCCGTATGCTTCTTCTTCAAGGAACATATCAAAGGGGATGAGAAAACTCCATGCAAGGTGTACTACACCAACCGGCAGGGGGTTCCGGTAGCCATCGACTTTACAGGTAAGGAGGGGGACGTCAAATATACCACCAACTCAAACCTCTTTGCACTGGGACCGTCAGGGTCGGGCAAGTCGTTCCACATGAATTCCGTGGTACGACAATTACGGGAACAGGATACGGATGTCGTGATGGTCGATACAGGTAACTCCTACGAGGGCGTATGCTCTTATTTCAACGGAACATATATCGCCTATACCGAAGAGAAACCGATTACCATGAACCCGTTCCGCATCACACAGGAAGAAAACAACATCGAAAAACGAAACTTCCTGAAGTCACTGGTCTTGCTTATATGGAAAGGGGCGGATGCCAAAGTCAATAACGTGGAGGAGATGCTCATCGATACGGTCATCGCCAAGTATTACGATTATTACTTTACACCTTTCCAAGGTTTTGACAATGAACAAAAGGAGCAACTGCGAAGCAAGCTGTTGCTTGAGAAACGTAGCCTCACGCCAGATGACCGCATGCAGATACAGGCGGACAAGGAGAAGAAGAAAAAGGCGATGGAGACTTACCTGAAGCTGGAAGCACTGGCAGTTGGTGGAGCAGATGGCGAAGCACAGAATGCGGCTCTACTGCAACGGAATACGTATGATACGTTGGTCAAGCTGAACATCACTGACAAGGATATTGAAGCATACCGGGAAGCCAAACTGCATAACAACGAGGAAGGATTCTTTGATGATGACGCATACGAGGTATATGTAGAAAACCAGATTATCAGGTATGAGAAGGAACTGAAGAACATCAAAGTGGAATCACTGTCATTCAACTCGTTCTATGAGTTCTGTATGCAGTATATCCCCATGGAATGTGAACAGAACAAGCTGGAGTTTGACATGCATACGTTCTCTTATACGCTCAAGCCGTTCTACAAGGGTGGAGCACGCGAGAAAACACTCAACGATGATTTTGACAATTCACTGTTCGAACAGTCTTTCATCGTTTTCGAAATTGATGCCATCAAGGATGACAAGCTGCTTTTCCCTATCGTTACACTCATCATCATGGACGTGTTCATACAGAAGATGAGACTCAAGAAAAACCGGAAGGCACTCATCATCGAAGAAGCATGGAAGGCCATCGCATCACCGCTCATGGCGGAATATATCAAATACCTGTATAAGACTGTACGTAAATTCTGGGGTATCGTAGGGGTGGTGACACAGGAATTGGATGACATCATCGGCAATGAGACCGTGAAATCAACCATTATCAACAACTCAGAGGTGACCATTCTCCTTGACCAGGCCAAATACCGGGATAACTTCGCTGACATCAAGAAGCTGCTGGGATTGACGGATGTGGAATGTCACAAGATTTGGTCCATCAACAACCTGGATAATCGGGAGAACAGGGCATACTTCAAGGAAGTGTATATCCGCCGGGGACAGTGGGGTGAGGTGTTCGGATGCGAGGAATCACCGGAATCATACATGGCCTATACCACCGAACGCATGGAAAAAGAAGCGCTCAAGATATATATAAAACGGACCGGCAGCTATGAGAAAGGCATAGAGGGGTTCTGTGCAGACCAGGCGGAACTGTTTCCACCGTTCACCAAAGCGGATAAATACGCCGGTATAGTAAACTCCGCCGTGAGAATATATAACAAGGTGTATGGTGAAGGAAAAAAGGGTGAAGCGCAGTTCCTTAAGGATTGGGTGGAGTTTGATGAACGGTACCGAAAATCCATGACAAGACAGATTTTTCCGAATCATATAGTTAAGGAGGAGAAGGTATGGGACAGAAAATAAAGACATTGGCGGTCATGCTGACAGGCATGGCCTTTGCCGTTTGTTCGTTCGGACAGAGCAAAGCGGTAAAGCAACAGATTAGCAATACAGCCATGGCGGTGTCCGGTGAACTCATGTACCAGATGGGAGCGGAGGATATTCTGGCAGACAAGAAGATTTCCATGGCGCAGGCTTCGTTCAGGTATATGCTCAAGACACGGGACAGACAGTCACGGGAATGGCAGGCAAACTTCCAGAACCGGATGGTATATCGGATGCTGGTAAACCAGTGTAACGGATTCATGACAGACCTGAATGAGATGATGAACAATGCCCGCAAACATCCCGAACACATGGCGGGATGCATCACCGCAGGGACGGAACTGCTTCTTCAGGCATATTCCTTTGTAAAACATGCGGTGGTGGTGGCCATGAACTCTCAGGTACCACTGCCATGGAAAGTGGACTATGATGATTTTCTCGAAGGTAAGGATGATACTCCCAAGTATGCCAATGACCCGGAAAAATCACAGGAGGACACGGATAAACATAATCTGTTACTCCCTTCAGAACGGTTTGACATACTGAACAATACACTGATACAGCTTGTCAACATGCGCATGGCGGTAAGAGCGGTGAACGCACGTCTGAGCGTGGACTTTACCTGGCAGAAAGCGGTGGAGTATGCCGTAAACTTCAAGTCGTACATCGGAGAGGCAAGAAGTCGGGCGTTCAACACATTCGCTGTGGATGTGGCAAACAGACCGTTACCGTGACAATAAAAGGTAGTTGAAGTGATGGCAGCCTACTCTGACTACTTTGACTACTTGACTTCAATAACTTCTTTAATTGCTAAAGACAAAACGTATGAAAAGAATATTGCTGACAATGACCGTGTGGATGTGCCTCACAGCAGTGGCACAGACAGAGAGCGTCTATCGGTTTGTCGTACTGGAGACATTGATTTCCAATCATAAGTCACTTTCCAACAAGCTCAAAGAAAGGGGGCTTATAGAGGCCAGTGTAATGGCGGCGACGGATATAACGACAGACCATACCGAAGATTATCAGGACATCATCAAGACGATGCAGAAACGTATCGAAGGGTCTTTTGCCAGTGTGCAGTTTGCAGCGGACCTGGCGTCTCTGACATCCATGGCGGTCAAAACGGCACAGAAAAGTGCGAATGCAGTAGATTATGCTTTGGAGAACATCGTTGGGAATCCATTGATTATACCGGCTACGGTACATGTGGTGGACAGGTCGGGACAGTGCATAAACACTATATACAAGTTGATTTCGATGGTGGCTTCAGCAGGGACAGGCGTCGTACTGGCTACCAATGAGGACCGCACGCAGTTCTGCTTCATCATCCGGTCCAAATTGCTTGAGATACAGTACCTGATGGACTCACTCATGCAAGTGACCATGGGCAGCAACCTTATCAGCACCGGGAATACAGGTGACCATCAACGTATCCGGCAGATTCTTAGGGGCATCAAGGATGTGGATGCCATGCAGATGGCAAGCGGGCTGATAAACAAGGCGGCAGCCGGGCTGTAACAGGACAGTATAGAAGAAATTTTCAATTGAATGATATAAATGTTGAATATAGTATTACAAGCAACCGTACCGGAACCTCTCATGACAGCAGAGGAACAACAGGTTTCCAACGCACTGAATGGTTATATCGGGGACCAGTTGGACTCACTCATCGTCTACGGTGAGAGAATGTTGTGGGGCGGGACGACAGCAACCGGTGATGATGTCACAGGGGCAGCAGGATTGATGATTGGGGTAGCGGCGGCACTGGGTGCCATATTCTCCGTTATCCTGGCGGGACGGATGGCATACAATTCCATGGCAGAGGGTAAACCCATCGATGTGCTTGAACTGCTCAGACCCATCATGATAGCTTTCGTGTTGGCCAACTGGTATGCGGTTACGTCAAGTCTGTACGGCATATTCAAACCCTTAGAGAACCGGTTCAGGAGCGTGTATGTATGGTCCAATGAACGGGTGGACTCCCTACGGGACAGACGGACCTTGCTGCTTGAAGTGGTTGAAGGAGAGATTGAGGAGCTACAGGTAGAAGCCATCATCTCTGAAGTGCGGCAACGACGGGGGGTAGTAGAGAAAGAACAGGAGGAAGAAGAGATACAGGTGCAGGACGGTGACCCCAATCAGGTGGGGATAGGTGAAGCATATACGAATGCGGAGTTCGGGGACGTGATGAACGATGATGTCAGCACAGAACCCGAAGAGGAGAAACAAGGCAACTTCAACCTGCTGGATTTCTTTAATGTAGCACGTATCTTCCATTTCATTGAGGATGGCATCCTGTGGGTAGGGGAGGTCATTTGGGCGGTGGCGCTCTATACCATATTCTTGATAAAATATCTGTTCACATACGTGCTCATCATGTTCGGTCCGGTATACTTCGCTTGTTCCATACTAAAGAACTGGGGGGATGCCTGGTCGCAATGGTTGGGTAAATACGTGGTGGTCGGCATGTACGGCACAGCGGCATACCTGGCACTCATCTTCGGACTGATGGTCATAGAGGCTTCCACCAATGCGGACATCAATGCCATCGAATATGCCATGCTTGATGATGACCGGTTCCTGTCATACATAAAGAATGCCAGCAGCATGGAGTCGCTGGCGGACCTGGCTTTGTATGTAGTGGCGGTATGTGTGGCGGCAGTGACATTGGGGATGTCATTCGAGATTGCCGGGTATGCGTTCCCGGGCAATGTAGGCAAGGCAGCAGGACAATTCTTTCAGGGGGTACAGAAATATATAAGTACAAAGGTCAAGCAAGCACAGGACTTGGCTAAGGAAACGGCTGTATCAGTAGCTGTAACGGCGGCAACAGGTAGTGCAGCTACAGCAGCATTTGTGACCAAGAAATTGGCGGAACGCAATGAAGAGAACAGAGAAAAGGATAACATAGCACATGTTGACAAGGGGGTAGTACCGGATAGCAGTGAGGACAAGAGTACGGATTCGGGACCTTCAACAGCTAAAGAAACGCATTTCAAGACCCGCGATGAGCTGGAACAGGAATATCAGCAGAAACAGCAGAAGCGGACTGCGAAGGATGAATGGCAGATGAAAGCGGAACAGCAGGACAAGGAGGCGGAAGCTCGTGCGGCCATGGAAGCGGCCATGGGTGGTGAACATGACCCGACAGTCAAACTGAACCGCATGGCGGAAGATGCATATAGCTGGGCAGACAGGACGGCATACCTGAGCGCATTCCATGCCCAACATCGCCATTGCACAGAAGATGTCATGGCTGAGATACGTGACCGCATGAAAGTGGAGGAAGCGGATAGACAGGGTATCAAGGAGGAATACCTGCAACTGCGCGAGACACGCTTGAGAGAGAACCGCTTCCTGATGGATATGGTGATGCATCAGGGGCTGAATACCAACAACAGTTTGACGGCACGTCAGAAGATAGCCATCATGCTGCTGGGTGAAGCTAAAGCAGCCAAGTATTATGATAAGAGGTTGCTCAAGAAACAACTGCATGGTACACCAAGACTGACATCATGGGGGGCGCTCTTTGGACAGGATACACTGACATCGGCCAAAGCGGACAGACAGATGCTGAAGAAGCTGGGTCTCTACCGTGATGTACAACGAGCAGAAATGCTGAGACGCATGGCCAACTCGTTTCTGGCACCACGCATCAGACCAAGGACGTTCATGGGAATTTCCATCGGGGGACATAAATACAAGTTCCGCAACTGGCTGCATAAAAAACTGTATCTGTCTTGCATGAAGAACTTGGTCAGTACAGAAGCACTCATTGCGCTTCATTGCAGAGAGATTTTGGCGGACCGCGACATTCATGTCAACGAGAAAGGCAAGGGTATCTATATACCGTATGCAGACCTCTATTGGCGGAGGGACATTGATATAGCTGCCTATAAGGAGGCCATGGAACAGGAACAGAAAGAATCATTCCATGATGAGAATATAAAATGGTTCATTGAACGCTATGGTAGTGAAGAAGAAGCACGGAAGATGCAGCTTGAACTGGAAGTGTTCGAAACCAAGAGAAGGGTGTCGGATGCAGACGACTTCGTGCTTGAACAGCAGCTGAAAGCCAGAGATGAACACGAAATCAATCTGTGGAAGTCCATCAACGAGGATTATCATGCTTACAACCGTGTCAAAGAGCTGATTGATAAGATGGTGCTGAGTCATAAAGAGAATAATAACGGATAATAGTTGTATATATGAAACTGAAAAGATTGGGATTAATCGCACTGGCGGGGTGCATATCCTGTGGGACATTGACCGCACAGGATGAGTCAACCGATGACGTTTATAACCAGATAGCAAGCATGGAGTACAAGCAGTGGAGCTTTACCCCCAAATGGTATTACTATAACAAGTATTGGGGGACGGTCATCAACATGCCTTGGCCGTTACCGGATGTCAAAGGTTATATTCCGGGTATCGGTATGCATGACAAGCAAGGATGGGTGACACCGACACTGCCGTATGTGCCGTACTATAACTTTATCGGGGACAACTATGTCAACGAGAAATGGCGGCAGATGTATCCGCAGAGACTGACCGCATCAGCAGAAGCGGAGGTACAGGCCGGACATACCGATGATGAAAGGAAGTTTTGGAATGACATCAACATCAAGGATGTGGCCTTATATGCAGACCGGTCAACGGACTTGCCGGTGGTGGGGGCAAAAGCAGTGACGGCGGATGACCGGGACGAATTCAGTCAACGTGTACTTGACCACATACATAACATCCGGGAGCTGGGCGGTAAACAGAACGAAAAGATAGCGGATGAACTGCGATTGGAATATGATGTCATCCGGGAAGAGATTAGCATCGTCGGCAGTGCGCATGAAAGGAACGCCAACCGATTGAGGACATTACAAAGCTGTAATAACCGGTTACGAAAACTGGCAGAAAAAGCAGAAAATGCCTATGCGGTACTGAGACTGGCAGAAGAACCTTGGCTGAAGAAAATCTCCAACTATAACCGGAAGTGGAGAAGGAAACTTTTGAATAAATAACTCTTAACCATTAATAGATATGATAGATTTTTTTGATGTACCTAACTTGCTCGATTTTTTGCAGGTAGGATGGTTCGACGACGCGACAAGCAATTTATCAAGCTTATATAACGAGACAGGGTCAACCATCAACTCGTTCATGATTGACCTCATCAATACACATTTGCTCAATTATGGGGGTAGGCTCTCCAACCATTTGATTGGAGTGGCTTGTGCTTTGGGAGCCATCTTTGCCATCTGCGTGGCAGCGGCAAAGGCATACAAGGTCATGGCGAAAGGGGATGACCTGGATATACTGGACATCATACGCCCGTTAGGGTTTGCATTCGTGCTCTCGGTGTGGCCGGCCGTATGCAATACCTTGGTGTGGCCGGGTAAATATATAGAATCATTCATGCGGGCAGAATACATTAAAGCGGCTCAAGAAATGGATGATTTGCAGGAGGACCGCAAGACATTGGCTTTGGATGTGTTTGAGGATATAACCAAGAAAAAGGCAGCAGCAGATGAAGCCAAGGAGGGCAAAGAGAGAGAATGGTATGACGTGTCAGGACATGTGGCGGATGCCATCGGAGCAGTCACCAGTTGGATGGGTGATATCCTGACAGTGGGTATCATACACATGTCTTATTGGCTGGAATGGGTCATTGTACAGATAGGACAAATGATTTTCTGTGTCTGCGTATATATTGTCTTTATGGTCAAGGTACTTTATCTGACGGTTCTGTGGATGTTCGGACCGGTCTATATGGTCTGCTCCATCCTGGATGTATGGAAGAACTCTTGGTCAGATTGGGTAGCTAGGGTCGTGTCCGTATCCATGTACGGAGCCATGGCTTATCTGGTCATGACATTCTCCTGTTACATGATTTGCATGACGCTGCAAGCGGACATCAACAAGCTCAATACCATAAGGCTGAATCCCGAAATAGGTATGGGTGAATATCTCAAGAGTGGGTTCGGTACGACCATCATGACATTCGTCGGATACATGACGGGGGCCATTGCCATGGGAACAGTCTATGAACTGGCTTCCTTCACATTCCCGGGTGGTCCGATGATGGGTGCTTCCAGTTTTATTGGGGGTATGAAGAGATATGCTACCAAGTATAGTGGTACGAATAAACTTTTCGGTTAACACCAAAATAAATATTTCTAAACGACAATTATTGGCAAGTGTCCCGGAAATGTGGACACTTGGACCCGATATTTGCAAGGGTAAATTAAATACATCACACAGGTTTATCCTGATTCATTCTAAAACAATAAAATTGATTATATGTCACTACTAGAAAATTTGGACAAGAAAATGAAGTTCAGCCTGATACTGAGTCTGGCTTCACTGGGAGGTGCCATCGTGTTTTGTGTCATGGTGCTGCTCATCTCACTCAATTTCGCTTCAGGCGAAAGAAAGAAGGTATATGTACTGGATGGTGAGACACCACGGACTGCTACCCTGACAAACATGGATGTTTCCATCGAGATTGAAGCTAGGGCGCACGTCAACCGCTTCCATGAGCTCTTCTTCACATTGGCTCCGGATGACAAGTACATACAATACAATATCGAGAAAGCCATGTATTTGACAGACGAGTCGGGGTTGATGCAGTATAATACACTGAAAGAAAAGGGGTTCTATAACAACCTTATCGCAGCATCGGCACAATTCTCCATCATCACGGACAGCATCAAGTTCAATCAGGATAACATGAGCTTCACGTATTACGGACGACAACGCATCGAACGGAAATCATCCATTCTCTTCCGTGAGCTGGTGACCGAAGGCAATATCCAACAGGTCACACGAACCGAGAACAACCCGCACGGGCTGATGATAACCAATTACCGTACCGTCCTGAACAAGGACCTCGAATACAAGCAGAAGTCAGTCTATTGATGTAGAATCGGTAGATAGTACTTTATTTAGATAGTCTACATACTAGTTGACTACTATGACTTCTTGACCTCATTAACTACTAAAAACAAGAAATATGGGAATACTTACCAGAATGTTCCGCTCACGGCTGACAGAAGAACAGAAAGAAGAAAGAAGCCGTAAAGAGAAAGAATGGGCGGAGAAATGCTATGCCAAAGGGGAGGAATTCGCAGAACGTATCTCTCTGGAGAAACCGGTGAGAAGTGTCAATCGGTTCGCTAACAAGTATCCACGGACATTCTTCGCCATCATATTGGCGGCAGTGGTCGGGTGTATCACACTGAATTTTGTGATGACAACATCATCAAACCAGGTCACGGAGACCGCTGAACAAATGAAGGAGTTCTCTACTTTGCAGCTGCATCAGGACCCGAGGGGTGCCATCATCAACGAGATGGTTCAGATGGCTGAGAACCTCAAGGACCTGGACAAGAAAATCGAAGCCTATCAGGCCAAGGATTCACTTTCGCATCAGGATTCACTCGACCTCAAATCTCTGCTGGTACAGGCAGATGCATTGAATGCCTTGCTGAACGGCCGTAGAGAACAGCTGAACACAGATTCCGCTAACATTAACAAATAAATAGAATAACCATGAAATTAGACTTCAAGAAAATCAATTTCAAGCAACCGAAGTACATGATACCACTACTGGTATTCCTTCCGTTGTTGTTCATCGGCTATCAGGCAATCAGCATGACAAGCTTCGAAGCTGATACGGGTGACCAGGCCGTACAGACGGAATCGGTCAATACGGACCTCCCGGAGGTCACACAAAGCAAGGACATTGAAACAAAGTCCAAGTATCAGGCAATGCTCGACGGATTCGGAAAAGTGACGGACTACACGGCCGTTACCGATGCGGAGAAAGAAGAGGAACGGAAACTCGAAGTGGACAATATCTATAAGGATAAGGAACGCCGGCGCATCGACTCACTCATGGCTGTACAGAACGAACAGGCGGAAGCATTGCGAAAACAGTTCGAACAACAGCAGAAGCAATGGGAGGATGAACGGCGGAACGGACGGAACGTCATGACCCGTGAGCAGGCATTGGAAGAACAACGAATCCGGGACAAGCAGGAACAGGATGAAAAATACGAGCAGATGGTCAAGCAGATGCAGCTCATCCAGAAAATGTCAAACGGTGAAAAGATTCTGACCGAAGAGGATAAAATCGCACAGCTGCAGAAGGAGGCAGCATTGCTGGAAAGGGCAAGGGTGCTCGATTCCATCCAACGGGCACAGGCCCCGGTGGCGGTGAACAAGGCAGGTGAAGCGGGAGAAGCTTACTTCAATACGGTGACAGAAGAATCAGGTACTCCCAGTCTCATCAAGGCACGGGTAGACCGTGTGGAGAAAGTGAGGGACGGAAGCCGTATCAGACTGCGGTTGTCTGAGGATATTGAGATTGAAGGTGACCTGATGAAGAAAGGGTCGTACCTTTATGCCAATGTCACCGGATTTACTGCACAACGGGTGAAGGCTAATGTTACATCTGTACTCATTGGAGACCATATCAAAAAGATAAACCTCGCCGTCTATGACCTCGACGGCATGGAAGGGTTCTATGTGCCTTCCAGCAACTTCCGAGAAGTGTCCAAGGACATCGGTGCCAATGCCATGAACATGAATATGAACTTCAACAATTCATCCGGTGAAATGACCATGGAGTCGCTGGCCATGCAGAGCCTGCAACAGGCACTACAAGGTACTACACAGGCTGTCAGCAAGAGCATACGGGCTAACAAGGCACGCATCAAGTTCAATACCAATGTCTATCTCGTGGACAATAGCAAGTAAGTTTAACCATTAATGAATGATAATATGAATAGATTTGCATACAAGACCTTAATGGTCATCGCATTGGCAGCAGCGACAACGCAGGCGGATGCACAATATACTCAGAAGGTGGCAAGACCCATGGATACGCTCATTGTTCGGGATATCAATGCCATCACACCGGCAAGTATTCCGGCAGAGACCCGACGGACACTCTTTATCAATAAGGATATCACAACTTTCATCGTTTCGGGTGATGAAATAAAGCTGATGGACATCTCATTGGACAGCAAACATGTGGTTGGAAACCAGCCAAGTACCAATATCGTGCGCATCAAGCCGGTCAAGGATATGCCCAACGGAGCGGACCTGGGCGTGCTTACCGTTGTAGCAGAACGCAACATCACACAGTTCAACCTTATCTATGTGGATGACTCTGACCTGGCTACCACACAGTACAATATACGCGAAACGGATGGTGTCAGTTATCTGAACCCGGGTGTGGACATGCCGAAACGGGACATGTACATGTACTGTTGGAGAATCATCAACAGTGGTCGCAAGTTCTATGACGTGTCAGCCGGTAACTACGGCATCAAGATTCGACTGAACAACATCTATTCCATCGGCAACTATTTCTTCATAGATTTCTCACTGTCAAACCGTACCAACATCCGCTTTGACATCGAAGAGATACGCATCAAACTGACGGACAAGAAACGTACCAAGGCCACCAATTCACAGGACATCGAACTGGAACCGGCTCTGAACTTCAACACGGAAAAGAAATTCAAACGGGATTGGCGAAACGTGGTGGTATTGCCTAAGATGACCTTCCCGGATGAAAAGGTACTCACCATCTCCGTTAACGAAGAACAGATAAGTGGACGTACTACCACACTCAGCATCGACTATCAGGATATCCTGAATGCAGACGGTTATTCTCATTCCATGGACTAAAACAAGAAGAATATGAAAAAACTGATACTATCCATCCTGCTGATGGCGACCGTCATCATTCCGGTAAGTGCCGGAGACGGTGACAGACACGTGGGTTTCCAGGGAGGCGTCTTGTATCCCGGCATACTGAACGGGGTACTCTCCGTTGACATCGAAACCAGTTATCACAACGCTATTGAGTTTTATCTTGATGCGTTCACTGAATGGAAGGACTGCCGGGATTGCGGCAAGGTCTGCAAGGAGTCCTTTTGGAAATCCAATTTCGGACTGGGGGTCGGGGCGGCTTACAAGCCTGTCGTACATCGTTCACGCAACAGCGTAGGACGTTTCCGCATGGGAGCGGACATCGGCACTTGCAACCGGGAGTTCTCCATGGGAATCGAATTGGGATACGAATATGTCTGGACATTCAAGAACAATGTACAGTTCGTACTGCAACAGAAAAACGAATGTACCTTCTGGGGCAGACCAACATGGCGCTTCGGAGGACTGGTCGGACTGAGACTGCCTCTATAACAAGTCATCATAATTAGTTAATATTATCAGATGAATATGAAAAAGATTCTATCAGCGGTACTTCTCATAACCGCACTCATCTTTCCTTCGTGCCTCGATGAGCACGAAGACCCGGTTGACCTCTCTCTGAAGGTCGGCAACATTTACTGTGAAGACGGGAACATCTATCCCGTCGATATATACCTCATGCAAGACGTTCCCGCCGCCGGAGTGGTGACAGCTGTGGGCGGTACCGATGACGGTTTCCGTGCATTGGTCGTCGCTCTCGAGGACATCGGACATACCTACTATTATAACAAGACAGACGAAGATGTTTCAGGTGTGTCCTCTGACCTGACTACCATTGACGGAAAAGAGAATACGGCTGCATTGGTCTATGCGGCTGTAGAAGACAGTAGCGCACATCCGAGCGCTGCATTGCTCTGCACATCCTATATGGCAAGTGGCATGTCTGCCTGGCACCTGCCCTCAGTAGCCGAATTCCGGACTGTAGCGGAGAACTTCGCTACAGTAGCACGTAGTCTGTCGGCAGTCAACGCACAACCGTTGGGTGACTGTTACCAGACCAGCACCGTAGATGGCTCAGGTCAGAACAACTCACAGTTGTACAATTACCTCATTGAACTGCCCAAAGGTAATGTCAGCAGCGCAGTCAAGACGGAAAGCCATTATGTTCGGCCTTTTCTGATACTCAAATGACATTCTAAATCAAATCATATAGCTAAGTTTGTAAAAGTTTAATCTAATTTTTGAAGGAGTGGGAAGCCGTCGGGAGATTCCTTCCCATGTATCATAGGCGAATAATTAAATTAATACTATTAATGTGCAGGGGAAGTTGTCGGGAGACAATTTCCCTTGGTTCCATAACATTTAATTTTCTTGTTAGAGTTTAAAGGGAAGATACCGGAGGTATCTTCTTTCTGTATAACTGTCCATTGAAATTCGTCAGTTCCAACTGACGAATTGGTTCTTAAACTTCAGAACAAAAGGGCATAAGATAATGATAGTAGAACCGGTAACCAAAAAAAGAGAGTTATCTAACTCTCTTTTTTAAATCATATTATTTGCTTTAAGCCATTTCTTACCTTTTGGCGTTAAACACCACAATAAAAAAATAGCACAGGGTAGGCCAATAACGGACAACACAAAAATTGCATTCATATTTATTCCTCCTTCACATTTCTCGCAAATATAATAAATTAATGAATAAGTTGTTCTATACTTCATAGCTTTCTTAAATCAAAGATACAAAAAATAGTTGAAGTTTGCAAAC
>CAZFDP010000020.1:0-16101 GCA_964518185.1 uncultured Phocaeicola sp.
TAGTGTTGACCTGCAAACTCAAATTGTAGTTATACACACGATTAAATCCGCTGATGGTATCTTTCCTTACATTACCTTGAACAGTTGGGTCATAACTCTGCATTACCTTATTCATATACCAACGTTCTGTATAATTAAATGACGGAACTACATTAAAGTACTTGAAGAGGGTAAAAGTGGCACTTACCGGAATGGTGTGCTGCATACCATTACGCCATTCACCCAACGAATGCTTGAAGAGCATATTATCCTTGGTGCTGATGGAGTTGGTCAAACGACCGGTATATTGCAATGAAATCTTTTCGTACCAACGTTCCTCGCCTACCGCTTTCTTCCGCTTGAACGGATAAATACGGTTCAACGAAACATTCAAGTCGGGCAACGTAACACTGATGGACGAGTCACGAGTATTCTGAGTAATATTGAATGTACTCGAAATATTCAACCCTATTTCCGGGAACGTACGCGAATAACTCACACTGGAAGCCTTGGTGTTATTCGAATATTGTTCCGGATTATACAAACTACTCAAATTACGACGGTCGTAACTACTGGTAGCAAAGTTCACATTAGCCGAGAACGTACTATTAGGACTGGCTTTTGCATCCTGACGATGGCTCCAAGCAAGTTTAAAGTCCTTGGTTACCATATAGTCGGGCATGTTCTTTTCCCCCGTCTTGGTTACGATATAACTGGCATTGAAAGAGCCACTATACTTGTAACGCTTCACATAATTGGATTGTGTAGAAAGCCCCCACGAACCTTTCGTAAAGATTTCCCCCAACAATTTCAAGTCCATATTATCACTGATGGCAAAATAATAACCTCCATCGCGCAAATAAAACCCACGATTCATTTCATCCCCATAAGTAGGCATGATGAATCCCGACTGATAACTGCTGCTAAACGGGAAAAAGCCAAAAGGAATAGCCACCGGCAAAGGAACATCTTCTACGACCAAATGGGCAGGACCAAAAACCACATCTTTCTTGGGGCGTACCTTAGCCATGGAAAGCTTCAGATAAAAATGCGGATGTTCATGGTCGCAAGTGGTATATTTTCCTGTACGTAAATAGATTTCATTATTAGGACCTTTTTTGGCATTCTCACTGGTCACATATCCTTCGCCCTGTTGGGTTACAATACCATTAATAAAGCCCCTCTTCGACTTGAAGTTATATCGCATTATTTTCGATTCGTAAGGCGTATCGCCATCTTTAAAGACAGGAGTTCCGCTCTCTACACCTGTAGAATCGGCTACCCCCCGTGCATACACCGTACTACTATCCATATTCATGGTAATAACCGCCGAGGTCAACTCAATCTTTTCATAATTCACCTTGCCATCACCATACAACGTAGCAAAACCACCTTGAGTAAACACCAAAGAATCTTTCGCTTCATAATCGACCGGAGCATCTAACGGCTGTTTTTTCTTTTTTCCAATAGTATCCAAGAAAATTGTATCTCCGCTCAATGAATCGATGACAAAAGTTGTATCTACCTTCACCGTATCACTACCGGCAGGCTTATTGCGATTACGGCGAGCACGCTGAGCTCCCGAACTGATGGAAAACAACAGAAAGACAACCAGCAGGATAAAAGGTATATATTTATATGTTCTATTCGAAGTCATTCTTTAATTTTATCACTTTGAAGGGACAAAATTAAGCATTATCCGCCAATTATGAAGTATTTGGGGCAATTTTAATTTATTTTTATGATAGTTTAGTAAGGTATAAAAATAAGTTGCATCAGTTTTGTAGTGTCATCCTGAGCGAAGCGAAGGACCTGAAAAGCGTTAGTTGATGCAACTTATTATTTACACGATACTTACAGAAAACGATGACACCACTCATTGAAACGAATCACCCCATCTTCACCATATTTAGAAATGCTTTTCAATGCCTTTTCCACACTCTTTTCCCTATCCAAATGAGTTTTGGAAAAGAACTTGTCAGCAAAGCAAACCACTTGTTCCTCCAACGAAACAGGTATCATATCGCGATGAGGTACCGGAAGATTTTGGCCGATTATACTTTCGAGTGACATACCGGCTCCCGTATGACGTTCACACACCAAAGCATGCCGAGGACAACCTTCCTTCTGCATCAATTCCGAGCCCAAATAACCGTGACAGATATAAGGATATGTACCATAGCAATGAATACCGGCAGCATCGGTCATAAAAACACCAATATCATGCAACAAAGCCGCCTCTTCCAAAAAAGTGCGGTCAAGATTCAATTCGGGGTGACGATCGGCTATCCACAATGCCTTATCGGCCACCGAGCGGCTATGGGTAAGCAAAATATGCTTCAACTCATTTTCTTCGGGATAATATTTATTGATGATGGCTATTGCATCCATATTTTTTCCTATTTTTGTGCAAGTATACAAAATAATCTTCAATAGCATGATACGGAAACTGAAAATTCTTATAATAATGACAAGTATGGTTGCAATCCTGCAAGCCCAAATACGTACCGGTGCAGAACAAACCGAAAAACTTCTACCTTTATTAAAAGGTAAACGGACGGCGTTAGTGGTAAACCAAACCTCCATTGTAGGAGCCGACCAAACGCATTTACTCGACACCCTTCTCGCTCTTGGTGTTGATGTACGAAAAGTATTCGCCCCAGAACACGGTTTCCGCGGACAAGCTGATGCCGGTGAAACAGTAAAGAACGGACGTGACATCCGAAGCGGACTGCCTATACTCTCGCTTTACGGTAAAAACAAGAAACCTACAGCCGCACAAATGGCTGATATTGACGTTGTGGTGTTCGATATTCAGGATGTAGGTGCCCGTTTCTACACTTACATCAGCACCATGCACTACGTAATGGAAGCATGTGCTGAAAACAACAAGACATTGATAATAACGGATCGGCCAAATCCATGCGATTATGTAGATGGCCCCATACGGGAAAACAGCAAGAAAAGTTTTGTAGGGATGCATCCTATCCCTATACTACACGGATGTACCGTGGGAGAACTGGCACAAATGATTAACGGCGAAGGATGGTTGAAGAATAGTATCCAATGCCAGCTCAACATCATTCCAATAGAGGGCTGGAGTCACGGCCAGCCTTATTCCCTCCCCGTAAAGCCCTCGCCCAACTTACCGAACGACCAGGCCATCGCTCTTTATGCTTCGCTCTGTCCGTTCGAAGGTACCTCTGTCAGTGTAGGGCGTGGTACCTATATGCCTTTCCAAATATACGGTTCGCCATTCATAGACAACGGTTTCACCTTTACCCCACAAAGCCTTCCCGGTTTCGACAAGAATCCGTTACACAAAGGCTCCCCTTGTTATGGCAAAGACCTCCGACAAATTGAGGCACCAACAGGCTTTTCGTTGGTATTCATACTCGAAGCCTACCGCGCATACAAAAACATTGGTAAGGAAAACACATTTTTTACCCGTGCTTCATGGTTTGATTTGCTGATAGGAACCGACCAAGTACGTTTGGATATTATCAAGGGGTTGGATGAAACAAGTATCCGTTCCAAATGGCAAGATGGTTTGAAACGATACTCTGAGAAAAGGAAGAAATATTTGCTCTATTAATACCCATTATATAAGTTGGGACTAACTTTGCCTCTTCCGTTTCTTCCATAACTGCCAACTATTAAACAGATTTTGCCAGATAACATAACTGCCTGGAGCAACCGATGACAAAGGATTAAGATAAGTACAAGCCATCCAAATGGCCAATACCGTATTTTTTTGCCCCAATGCTTGTCCGGCACTGATACGATCGCTATACCGACCACCTATGTTCTTTCCTAAAAAGAACTGTATAACACAAGCCAACAGTCCGGCCAAAGCAACCAAGACCTCCACAGATACATCGGCCGTACTATGTACCAATGAACGAACTGTTTGTCCGGTCACTATAGCCAAAGCAATAGACCATAAATAGAAAGCTGCTCCATGATAGCCCAACAAACACGCATGTACTTTAGGAAAAACATATCGAAGAAGCAATGCTACAAAAAAAGGAGACAGCAATAAGGGAAAGACCTTACCTAATATTTTGAAAAAGGCAGCCGTAAAACCAAGCCCTGCATGAGGCTCAACCAAAGGAAACACCAAAGGTACAGCTATTGCTGCCAACAAATTGGATAACAATGTATAAGTGGTAAGTGTAGATGCGCTTCCTCCCAACTTACCGGTAATGACCGCAGCAGCTGTTGCGGTGGGACAAATGAGGCAAACCATCGCCCCTTCAAACACACTACGATAAGCCTCTGACATCGGGACAACCAATAGTAACCACGCCAATGCCACACAAAACACAGCTTGAAAGGAGAGCAACCACCAATGCCATGCCTTTGGCATCAATTCCCGAGGCTCCACTTTACAGAACGTAAGTAACAATTGTGTAAAAATAAGGGAAGGGGTAAACCATGCGACCCCTTCATTAATGAACGGTTTAAGAGGATTCACAAAAGACAGATTGGATAAGATCAAATATCCCAATGCACCAGTCAACATAGCCAAAGGTAAAGTCCAATTCTTAATAAATTCCAGCATGATTCCATCTTATTTTCAGATTGCAAAACTAATAAACATTCTCCAAAAACTCCTCTATTTTTCGGGATTTATGGCAACTTTCGTCCCAGAAAGCAGAAAACACACCTTTCATGATTGAGGTTTCATTAGAAATCGTTACTTTTGCAACTGTATACGTATGACATTTAACAGACTATATATAATATTATTGGGATGTTGTCTTTGGTTTATCCTCCCCCTCTTCTGCATGAAAGCAGAAGCGCAAGACTTCACGGTGGTAATCGACCCCGGTCATGGTGGCCGAGACCCTGGTGCCATCGGACAAAAGGGACGGGAAAAGAACATCAACCTGAATGTTGCTTTAAAATTGGGGCAACTGATTCAAAACAATTGCAAAGACGTAAAAGTGGTATATACCCGAAAAAACGATGTGTTCGTTGCATTGGATAGACGCGCTCAAATAGCCAATAATGCTAAAGCCGACCTCTTTATCTCCATTCATACCAATTCTGTAGCTAAAGGACGAACTGTAAAAGGAACCGAAACCTATACGTTAGGACTACACCGTACAGAAGACAATTTGGAAGTAGCCAAAAAGGAAAATTCCGTAATTCTTATCGAAAGTGATTACGAACAACGTTATGCCGGATTCAACCCGAATTCATCGGAAAGTTACATAATCTTTGAGTTCCTGCAAGACAAGAACTTGGAAAAGAGTGTAGAATTCGCCACAGCCATTCAAAAACGTTTTAAGAATACAGCCAAACGAATAGACAAGGGCGTACATCAAGCAGGATTTCTTGTTTTACGCGAAACCACCATGCCTGGTGTATTGGTAGAACTTGGCTACATTTCCAATCCGGAAGAAGAACAATATTTGTTGAGCAATGCAGGAACCAGTGCTTTGGCTAAAAGTATTTATCAAGCATTCATCAGTTATAGAGGGGAACTGACCGGTATAACGCCTAAAAATGAACCAATTATAGAAGAGCCTAACATTGTTTCTAAACCGGAACAAAAACATCCTGTTACCAAACAACAATCGCAGAAACAAACAGCCAAATCCGGGATAAAGCCTGTATTCAAGATACAGATATTAGTATCGGGGGAAAAATTGGCTGCCGGCAACAAGCAATTCAAAGGCCTGTCACCCGTGAACTTTTATCGGGAAAAAGGACTTTATAAATATACATACGGTGAAAGTACTGACTACAACAAAGTACTACGTATAAAACGTCAGATTGCATCCAAGTTTAAAGATGCCTTTATAGTAGCATTCAAAAACGGAGAAAAAGTCAACGTAAACGAAGCCATCAATGAATTCAAGAAAAACAGATAATCCATAAAGTTTGTATAAAATGAGAAAAGAAGTAAAAATAGGTATTATAGGAATCGCTGCTATCGGATTACTCATCTTTGGTATCAACTACCTACGAGGAGTCAGCATGCTCAAGTCCTCACGTTCTTATTTTGTAGAGTTCAACAACATCAACGGATTGCCTACCTCCAGTCCTGTCTTTGCCAACGGATATAAAATAGGGTTGGTACGTGACATTCAATATAATTACGAGAAATTGGGAAATGTTACCGTAGAAGTGGAATTGGATGAAGACATGCGTATTCCCTCTGGTAGCAAGGGAGAATTGGTTACCGAAATGCTTGGTACTATAAAAATGAACCTTTTACTAAACTTAGACAGCCAAACATATTTGCAGCCAGGTGACACCCTACAGGGGTTTGCCAATAATGGTATCATGGGAGTGGCCGAAACAATGGTCCCCAAATTGGAACAAATGTTACCTAAAATGGATTCTATTCTCAGTTCACTGAATCAGCTACTGGCCGATCCTGCATTAGCTGCCACATTACACAATGCCGAACAAGTTACTGCAAACTTGAATGTCACCACTCATGAACTGAACAGATTAATGAAAAATGAATTGCCTCAAATTACCGGTAATTTGGTTTCCATATCTGAAAACATTAATACCATTACCAACAATCTGAAAGACGTAGATTATGCCAACACCATACGTTGCATAGATTCCACCTTATATAATGTACGGTTGCTAACTAACAAACTCAACAGTAAAGATAATACTATAGGATTGTTATTCAACGATCCTTCCTTATATAATAATTTAAATACCACTACCGCTAATGCGGCCTTATTGTTAGAAGACTTAAAAGCACACCCCAAGCGTTATGTTCATTTCTCTCTCTTTGGAAGAAAAGAATAGGTAAACGAAATATCAAAATAGAAATATTCTAAATAATCAAAGAATAGTCTTTTTTTCAAAGAGCTTACGAAACGGGCACAAAAATATGAAAAAAGGACTTTTCTTTTTGCAGACAAAGAGAATGTTTTTCATCCAAAAACAGATTAAGTTCCCTAATAGACAAGCACTTACAATTACACAAATCTTTTTTTTCCGTCCCCTTAATTAGCATTTTTATAAGTATCTGAATTTAAGAAGCTTAATACTTCATCCAAAAAAGCAAGAAAAAAGGCATTTGTTTTTCTAAAATTTCATTTAGATATTTGCATACGTAGAAGTTTCGCTTTTTAATAAATGTTTGATATGATTGAGAACAACCACGTCGGTTTATGGAACCGTTGTTTGAGGATGATTCATGACAATGTTCCAGAAACGACATTTAGAACATGGTTTGAACCTATCGTGCCCCTAAAGTACGAAGATAAAGCCTTGACTATAGGTGTCCCCAGCCCTTTCTTCTATGAATTTTTAGAAGAAAAGTTTGCGGACTTATTGCGTGTTACCCTAAACAAGGAAATTGGAGAGGGTACGCAATTGATGTATAGTGTTCTGACTGACAAGACCAATCATATATCTGTAAATTTGGAAGGAACCAAACGTTCGCCTGCCATCCCCGCCCAATCTGTTATTCGTAACGGAAACAAGGCTCCTAATCCCATGCAAGCGCCAGCTCCACAGGATTTGGATCCTCATTTAAATCCAAACTATAATTTTGAGAATTTCATAAAAGGAAGCAGCAACGAATTTTCACGTACTGTAGGAGAAACTGTTGCCAAAAATCCGGCACGAACCTTTAACCCCTTGTTCCTTTATGGACCATCGGGAGTTGGAAAAACACACCTGATTAACGCTATTGGTACACGTATCAAGGAATTGTATCCCGAAAAGCGCGTACTATATGTTTCTGCCCATTTATTCCAAGTGCAGTATACCGATTCAGTCAGAACCAACCATTTCAATGATTTTATCAGTTTTTACCAAACCATTGATGTATTAATTATAGATGATATCCAAGAATTTGCCGGAGTAACCAAAACCCAGAATACATTCTTCCACATCTTTAACCATTTACACCAAAACGGAAAGCAACTCATTTTAACTTCCGACCGTGCACCGGTGATGCTTCAAGGCATGGAAGAACGTCTATTGACACGTTTTAAATGGGGACTGGTTGCAGAATTGGAAAAACCGGATGCCGAATTAAGAAAAAATATTCTTCGGAACAAGATTCACCGTGACGGCTTGAACATTCCGGAAAATGTCATTAACTATATTGCAGAAAATGTCAGTGATAGTGTACGCGAATTAGAAGGTATTGTCAACTCACTTTTGGCTCAATCCATCCTTTTCAAACGTGAAATCGACATGGAATTGGCACAACGGATTGTACGTAAAGCTATACGCTATGAAAACAAACCGGTAACCATCGACGAAATCATCACCAAAGTATGTACACATTATAATTTGGACGAAACAGCCATTCATGCCAAGACACGTAGAAGAGAGATTGTACAAGTACGCCAAATAGCCATGTATCTGGCAAAAAAGCATACCGACCATTCCTCATCTAAAATAGGACAACTGATTGGTAAACGTGACCATGCCACAGTGCTCCATGCTTGCAAAATGGTAAAAGATTTGATAGAAGTTGACAAGTCTTTTAAAGCCGAACTCGAAGAAATAGAAACTTCCATCCGAAATAGGCAAAAAAAGGAGTGAGCATTGCTCACTCCTCTTTTTTCATCCAAAACCTTGTCGCTCTAATGTCTTTTTCAAGACTCCCGACATAAATATATTATCGGCCTTTTTATAACGAATATCCGTAAAGACTTGCGCCAAAGTATCTTTTCGATTGATTTCCACAAAATGATGGTTCTCTGGCAATGATTCTTTATATGCATAAATCCGATCAATATCCTCTGAAGTATAGTCCTGATAAGTTTCTTCATGCAACAAGCCTTCTAAAGGCAAACGATCGGGTTGATTTGGTAATTCATCGGGATAACCTACCGTAATAGTAGCAACCGGCATTACCAATTCCGGCAGTCTTAAGATTTCAACAATTTGGTCCGGATTATAGATTGTAGTACCTAAAAAACAAATACCTAACCCTTTTTCTTCAGCCAACGTACAGAAATTTTGAGTAACCAACAAAGCATCGGTTGCAGCATTTAAAAAAGAAATGGGATTATTATATCCTGGTTCTGCATTACGACAACGGCACCATTTACTAAAACGGTTAAAATCCGCACAAAATGTCAAAACAACGGGAGCTGTTGTCACCATCGGCTGATTAAAATGTGCCGGTGCTAATTTACGTTTCATTTTATCATCACGAGTTATCACCACACTATAAAGTTGCATGTTCCCCATGGTAGAAGCTCGAAAAGCTTCCTCTAATAACTCATTCAATAAATCAGCAGACACATCCTGCTGCTTGTACCTACGAATAGTCCTACGATTTTTAATACAATCCATAATTTATATAATTTATAATAGGTACAAAGGTAAGAAAACTATTCCTAAACCCATCCATTATCTTTAAAAGAATTATATATCAATTCCCATTTTTGAAAACATAAAAAACAATCTATCACACAATTATTTCCAAAATTGGAAAACATTTGAATTAATTAAAATTCATAAACACCTAACAATCAATGAATAACAAATTTAAAATAGCAAACATTCATTTTGTTGAAAACTTATTTATGTTTTATTTTGTCAATTCAAAAACAATTCATAGCTTTGCAAAAACATTTGTTAATCATACAGCGTCACTTCTACAAAATTGACAAGTTTATATTATTAAATCTTTTAATAAAAGTGGAAAAACAAACGTACTCTTACGATGAAGCCTTTGAAAAATCATTAGAATACTTCAAAGGCGATGAACTCGCTGCTAGAGTTTGGGTAAACAAGTATGCAGTGAAAGATTCTTTCGGAAAAATCTACGAACAATCTCCGGAAGATATGCATTGGCGATTGGCCAATGAAATAGCCCGTATTGAGTCCAAATACCAAAACGGACTGAGCGCACAACAACTGTTTGAGTTGTTCGACCATTTCAAATACATCGTTCCACAAGGCAGCCCGATGACAGGCATAGGAAACGATTTTCAGGTTGCATCCTTGTCCAACTGCTTCGTAATCGGTATGGACGGAGAAGCTGATTCTTACGGAGCCATCATCCGCATTGACGAAGAGCAAGTTCAATTAATGAAACGTCGAGGTGGAGTAGGACACGATTTGTCACATATTCGTCCTAAAGGTTCTCCGGTAAAGAACTCCGCTTTGACTTCTACCGGTTTGGTTCCTTTTATGGAACGTTACTCCAATTCCACCCGCGAAGTGGCACAGGACGGTCGTCGTGGCGCCTTGATGTTAAGCGTATCTATCAAACATCCCGACTCCGAATCATTCATTGACGCCAAGATGACCGAAGGGAAAGTCACTGGAGCCAACGTTTCCGTTAAGTTAGATGACGACTTCATGAAAGCTGCTACCGAAGGCACCCTTTACACCCAACAATATCCCATCTATTCTAACAGTCCAAAGGTAAAAAAAGAAATAGACGCAAAAGCTTTGTGGGAAAAAATTGTACACAATGCATGGAAATCCGCAGAACCTGGAGTATTATTTTGGGACACCATCATTCGTGAATCAGTGCCTGATTGTTATGCCGATTTAGGCTATCGCACCGTATCAACCAACCCTTGTGGAGAAATTCCGCTTTGTCCATACGATTCTTGTCGACTTTTGGCAATCAATCTATATTCTTATGTCGTAAATCCATTTACCAAGGATGCCTACTTCGACTTTGAACTTTTCAAAGCACATGTAGGATTAGCACAACGCATCATGGATGATATCATCGACTTGGAGTTGGAGAAGATTGAGAAAATCATGGAAAAGATTGAATCTGACCCCGAAGGTGAAGAAGTAAAAGGTGCAGAAAGACATTTATGGGAAAAGATTTATGAAAAGAGTGGTCAAGGTCGTCGTACAGGTGTAGGTATTACCGCCGAAGGTGACATGTTGGCAGCTATGGGATTGCGATATGGAACCGAAGAAGCAACCACCTTTTCTGAAAAAGTACATCAAACCATCGCATTGGAAGCCTACCGTTCATCAGTAAACATGGCAAAAGAACGTGGTGCATTTGCCATCTATGATTGGGAAAGAGAAAAGGATAATCCGTTCGTAAACCGTATCAAAGAAGCCGATCCTACTTTATATGAAGAAATGAAACAATACGGCCGACGCAACATTGCCTGTTTGACCATCGCTCCTACAGGAACTACCAGTTTGATGACACAGACAACATCGGGTATAGAACCTGTATTCATGCCTGTATATAAACGCAGAAGAAAAGTCAACCCGAATGACCCTGAAGTACATGTAGACTTTGTAGATGAAACCGGAGACGCTTTTGAAGAATACATTGTATATCACCATAAGTTCTTGACATGGATGAAAACCAATGGTTACGACACCGACAAGCGTTATACTCAGGAAGAAATTGATGCTTTGGTAGAAAAATCGCCATATTATAAAGCAACTTCCAATGATGTAGACTGGCTGATGAAAGTTAAAATGCAAGGAAGAATCCAAAAGTGGGTAGACCATTCCATCAGTGTAACCATAAACCTACCCAACGATGTAGACGAAGCCCTTGTAAATCGATTATACGTAGAGGCTTGGAAATCAGGATGTAAAGGATGTACCGTATACCGTGATGGATCACGAGCCGGTGTACTTATCTCCACTAAAAGCGACAACAAGAAGCAAGAAATACCCATCTGTAAACAGCCAGACGTAGTAGAAGTACGTCCAAAAGTGCTCGATGCCGATGTTGTACGCTTCCAAAACAACAAAGAAAAATGGGTAGCATTTGTCGGATTACTCGATGGACATCCATATGAAATCTTCACAGGTTTACAGGACGACGAAGAAGGAATTTTGTTACCAAAATCTGTCACTTGCGGTAAAATCATCAAAAACGTAGATGAGGATGGTTACAAACATTATGACTTCCAATTCGAGAACAAACGCGGATACAAGACTACCATTGAAGGTTTATCCGAAAAGTTCAATAAAGAATATTGGAATTATGCTAAACTCATATCAGGCGTGCTTCGTTGGAGAATGCCCATTGACCGTGTAATCAAATTAATAGATTCACTGCAATTAGACAGCGAAAGCATCAATACATGGAAAAACGGTGTAGAACGTGCATTGAAGAAATATGTAATTGATGGCACCAAAGCCGAAGGACAAAAGTGCCCGAACTGTGGTCAAGAAACTTTAGTATATCAGGAAGGTTGTCTCATTTGCAAGAATTGCGGAACTTCAAGATGTGGATAAGATGAAAGCAACTAATATGTATATACAACTGAAAGGCATACAATTGTATGCCTTTCATGGTGTTCTACCACAAGAGACTGCCGTAGGTGCCAACTTCTACATAGACTTAAAACTAAAAACTGACTTCACTCATGCAGCACAGACAGATGAGTTGGAAGATACAGTGAGTTATGCGGAAGTGTACGAAGCTATCAAAAAAGAAATGCAGACCCCCTCAAAACTATTGGAGCATGTATGCCAGCGAATAGCCATCCGACTTTTCCAAGATTTCCCCGCGATTGAAGCATTAGAAATCGAACTGACGAAAGAGAATCCACCTATAGGAGCCTGCGGAAAGAGTTTCGGAGTTTCCGCCCATTATATACGATAGGGTTATAGTTGGGAAAAGAACTTCCTTCCACACACATGAAATTTCCATAAAATGCTGTACGAAGTACGTTGCGGAATGAAATGAACAATCGCCTTTTCAAGATTCTCTTTCCGCAAAGGAGCATAAGCCGTACGCATTCTCTTAAATTCTTTCCGTGCTTGAAAAACCGCTTTAGCATTTCCCCTTTCCCCTTTCAAAAAGAAGACTAAAGCCGCCAACACATCGAGACAACCCCGAATATAAAGTATTGGCTTCAATTCTGCTTCGGGCAGATTTTTGTAAAGCATCAGCAAATTGTTGCGAAAGTTTAAAAAAGTTTTCCGAGGATTATCCTTATTCAAAGTAGCTCCACCTACATGAAAGACTTTACTTTGCGGTATATACATCAACTCTCTTCCCCTACTCTTCAGCCTCCAACATAAATCAATCTCCTCCATATGAGCAAAAAAATCCGTATCTAGTCCACCGACTTCCCAATAATCCTTCAAACGAATAAACATGGCAGCACCACTCACCCAAAATACAGGCTCCACCATTTCATATTGTCCCTTATCTTCTTCCACCACATCAAATATACGTCCTCGACAAAAAGGATAACCATATTTATCTAAATAACCACCTGCAGCACCAGCATATTCAAAAAAGGTCTTCGCTTTTTGACTTAACAACTTAGGTTGACAAGCAGCCACATTAGGATGCATATCCATATAAGCAATTAACGGTTCAAGCCAATGGGGAGTGACCTCCACATCACTATTAAGCAAGACTACATATTCTGCATCCACTTGTTGCAAAGCACGATTGTAACCTCCAGCAAAACCAAAATTACGTTCCAACAAAATTAAACGCACCATAGGAAATTCTGCACGAAGCAAATCTACAGAACCATCTGTCGAAGCATTATCAGCAACACAAACTTCTATCCCCTCACCCAAAGAATATTCTACCACCAAAGGAAGGAAATCTCGAAGCATTTTCTCCCCATTCCAATTCAAAATAACGACCGATACCTTATTCATACCTTATCAATTATCGTCCCCAACAATGCTGTACCTTCTTCATTAAATCCTCCCAAACACACATGAAGCAATTGATTATCTAACGCATCATCACATTCCATTTCTACACGAACATAATTATCAGTAAAACCATGCATCGGTGCTCCATTCTTTGATTTCTCCATCAACACAGTAGCTTCTTGCCCTATATAACGGGCATAAAAAGCACGTGTCTTTTCATCTGACAACGTTAAAAGTTGTTGACTTCTTCGATGCTTTTCTTCTGAAGGTACCACATGCTCTATTTTCAAGGCTTGTGTACCTGGACGCTCAGAGTAACTAAATACATGCAATTGGGTGACATCCAAAGCTTTCAAAAAATCATAAGTACAATTAAAGTATTTCTCCGTTTCGCCACGAGTACCCACTATAACATCTACACCAATAAAAGCATGGGGCATCACCTCTTTTATCTTTCGTATTTTATGAGCGAATAAGTCCGTATCATATCTACGGCGCATCAATTTCAACACCTCATCACACCCACTTTGCAAAGGAATATGAAAATGCGGCATAAAAGCACGCGACTTGGCCACAAACTCTATAATTTCATCAGTCAACAAATTAGGTTCTATAGACGAAATTCGATACCGTTCAATTCCATCCACTTCATCCAGTTCTTTTATCAAATCAAAAAAACTCTCGCCTGTAGATTTTCCGAAATCACCAATATTCACACCAGTTATAACAATTTCCTTTCCACCTTCTTCTGCCGCTTGGCGGGCTTGTGATACAATATCAACAATCTTACCATTACGACTTCGACCACGAGCAAAAGGAATAGTACAATATGAACAAAAATAGTCACACCCATCCTGCACCTTTAAGAAATAGCGAGTACGATCTCCCCTCGAACAAGAAGGTGCAAAACTACGAATATCCTTCAACTCGCTTGTTACAGCCTCACCTTTTCTATTTTTTTCTAAATTACCAAGGTATTTCAACAAGTCGCCCTTTTGTTCCGCTCCCAATACCACATCTACACCTTCAATCGATGCCACTTGTTCCGGTTTAAGTTGAGCATAACAACCTGTCACTATCACAAAAGCTCCCGGATGAGATTTTACTAACCGATGAATAGCCTGTCGGCATTTCTTGTCGGCCACTTCCGTCACAGAACAAGTATTAACTACACATATATCAGCTTTTTCTCCCTTACGAGCAGTACGTACACCAACTTCCTTCAACATTTTTCCGATAGTTGAAGTCTCCGAAAAATTCAGTTTACACCCCAAAGTGTAATACACCGCCTTTTTATCTTGAAATACAGATGTATCTATCATATACAAAGTTTTGGGAACAAAGGTAAATACAAAATATGGATTGACGAAACAAATGCAAAAGAATTAACTCAACACCATTTTCCACTGTCATTTTACACAGACACAAGTAGTTTTTTTCATCTAAAGAAAGAAAAAAACACATCCAGATATACAACTTATTAAAAAAGTATATAACTTTGCAGCACTTTTAGAACACTATTGTATTACATTAAAAAAAACAAAAGAAATGAAAAAATTAGTATTTTTATTTGTAGCATTTGCAACTATATCTTTCGCTTCTTGCGGCAATAAGGCTGCCAATAATCAAGCTAACAACACTGCAGTTGAAGAATGTTGTGCTGAAAAAGCATGCAGTGACTCTGTAAAGGCTTGCTGTACTGATTCAGTAAAGGCATGTTGCGATTCTACAAAGGTTGCTGAATAATCCAAAAGATTATTAGAGAGAAGGAAAGTCTGAGTGCGAAAGCATAACAGACTTTTTTTATACCCATCTATTAGCTCTATTAAATTGGTATAACAAAAAATAAGAGAGTGTTTCATAAATATATTTTAGGCGCAGATTACATGGATTGCACGGATAGATTCAATGTAAACATACACTAAAAGCCGTGGTAATCCGTACCTAAAAAAATAGTGGATATGTATTTTCAACACACCCACTTTATTTATTATACAATAAGTTACAATTACTCTGCTTCAGCAACTACTTCGAAAGGAATTTCAACAGCAACTTCCTTATGGAGTTTAACTATTGCTGTATAGCTACCCACTTCCTTTACGCCCTTTACAAAAATAATTTTACGATCAATCTTATGACCTAGTTTTTCGAGTTCATCAGCAATCTGGATATTGCTAACAGAACCAAAGATTGTACCTGTTGCACTCACTTTAGTAGCAATAGTCAAAGAAACTTCCTTTAATTGTTCTGCTAAAGCTTCAGCATCTTTCTTAATCTTTTCCAACTTGTGTGCACGCTGTTTCAATTCTTCTGCCAACATTTTCTTTGCTGCAGGTGAAGCGATAACAGCCTTACCTGTAGGAATAAGATAGTTACGACCGTAACCAGACTTTACAGTTACAACATCATTTTTGTAGCCTAAGTTTACTACGTCTTCTTTCAATATAATTTCCATACTTATTCCTCCTTATTATTTCATCATGTCAGTTACAAATGGAAGTAACGCCAAATGACGTGCTCTCTTAACAGCCTGTGCAATACGAC
>CAZFDP010000021.1:0-15911 GCA_964518185.1 uncultured Phocaeicola sp.
TCGGCTTCGAGTAACAAACCTTGTGCCTTCATGCGGTCGGCCAAATGCTGTTCCTGCATGAGTTGGAGCAACCACATACCTTCGTCGGCTTGAGCCGGAAGGAACATCGCACACATCAGTGCGAGGAATAATGATTTTACTTTCTTCATATAAATTTTGTCTAAATGTAATTTTCTGGGTGCAAAAATAGTGAAAGCCACGAGAAGAACAAAGCAAATTTCCTTAAAACCCTATATTAGTTTTAAATAATGATAAAAAGTTTCGTCGGTATAATTATACATTGTATTTTTGCAGTGTGAAGTGAAAACCAATTTCAATTGCATGAATAAAATCATTCTATATATTATTTTTTTGTTGACTTTTGCATCGTGTGCCAGCGAATATCAGATAAACGGAAGTTCTTCTGTTTCGCTTCTGGATGGTAAGATGTTGTTTATAAAGGTGCCTCAAGGTAACGACATGGTAGATGTAGACTCGGCAGAGGTGGTTCATGGATTGTTTTCTATGAACGGATTGGTTGACTCTGTATTTATCGCTTCGTTATATATGGACGAGCAGAGTATTATGCCGTTTGTAGTGGAAAAAGGGAATATTGAGATTAATATTGATAATGCACGTATAACCGTAACCGGCACACCGCTAAACGACCGTCTCTATGAATTTGTGGGAAAGAAGAATTCGTTGGACGACCGTGCTTATGAAGTGGAGCGTATGGAAAGCCGCATGATTATGGATGGGAAATCGGGCGATGATATAGAATTGGAAATCACCAAGGAAAGAGAAAAAATTTCGGAGGAAATGAATACTTTGGCTAAAGAATTCATTCAGGCCAATTATGAAAATGTATTGGGACCCGGAGTATTCTTGATGTTATGTAATAGTTTTCCGTATCCTGTACTTACTCCCGTAGTGGAAGAAATAGTAAACGAAGCACCCGAATCTTTCCAGAACCACCCCATGATTAAGGAATACATGAAGGTGGCCCGTGAAAATATGGAAAAACTGAAACAAGCGGAGTAATCAGCGTGTAGCCAGTTGGGCATCCATCACCAATATGCCTGCTTCGCCTGCTTTACGTAACTTTTCAACAATAGTGAGAGTAGAGGCTTCTTCTTCTACTTGTTCGCGTACGAACTTCCACAAGAAATCTTGGGTAGCATTGTCTTTCTCTTCGGATGCAATATTCACCAGCAAATCAATCAATTGGCTTACATGGCGTTCGTGCTTGTAGGCATCTTCGAATGCTTCGGTTGGCGAACTCCAACTTTGGGGAACCACATCAATTTTGTCTATCTTGGGAATGGCTTCGCGCATGATAAGGTAATGTGCCATATCTGTGGCATGGCTCACTTCTTCTTGATACTGCTTGAACATCCAGTTGGCAAAACCATCATATCCTTCATGCTTCATGTAAAAGGACATGGACAAATAGAGATTGGCCGACCATAATTCGGCGGTAATCTGTTCGTTAAGTGCTTTTTTTAGTCTTTCGGTCATCATATTCTTACTTTTTGGGTTATTTGTAGTAAGAACACATACCGGATAAAATGGTTCATGCTTATTGGTCGGGATTCTTCCTTTTTCCCTTATGCGCTTCGGGAAGGGAAGCTTCGATTACTCTATAAGATTCATCAGACAAATGCTGCAAATTCTCGGGACCCTGACAAGTGGGGTAGATGGGATCGTGGATAACCAGTTTCAAGGGATGCCATGACACATGCTTGGCTGTACGTGAAAGCACTTGGAAAGAACCGCTGATGGTTAAGGGAACCACAGGAAGTTGTAATTCATCGGCCAGCATGAATGCACCTTTCTTGAAGTCGCCCATGTGACCTGTAAAGGAACGCGATCCTTCGGGGAATACCATCAATGACATGCCATCGGTAAGTGTATGGCGACCTTGTTCAATGGTAGCCATAATCTTTTTGGGACCTGACTTGTCTACAAATATATGTCCGGCCGATTCGCATGCCTTACCAACAAAAGGAGCCTTGCGTAAACTTTTCTTCATCATCCATTTGAAATTGCGGTTCAGGAAACCATATATCAGGAAGATGTCGAATGAACCCTGATGATTGGCCACAAATACATAAGAGGTTTTCTTGTGCACTTTGGGATTTCTTTCCACTTTGACGGGCAGAAGAAGGATATGGCAGAACAAACGTGACCAAATTTTACCGGGGTAGTACCCCCATACATGACCATTGCCCAACCAGCAACCGATGATAGTGGTTAGGGCGGTAAGGATAGTGAGTACCAATAAAATGGGCGAAACCAATATCTGATAAATGATGTATAATATCTTCATAAAAGTATGCTTAAAAGTTAACTTTGCAAAGATAGTAAAAAACATACGCCACCAAAGAGGTATAGTACTTTTTGACCACAAATAAGAAATCTACACCTAATGTGTTATGGTGGATGAAGTCCTTACAACGTATTACAAACGGTCGAATGTCAATGCCTGACCACGATGAGTTTCGTCCACCTTTCCATCGCTGTACACTAAAGAACCATTTACAAAGGTCTTCTCTACTTTAGTGTGGAAAGTTTGTCCGGTCATGGGGCTCCAGCCACATTTGCTCAAGATACATTCGGTGGTGACCGTCCATGGAGCGTCGGGGTTAATCAATACCAAATCGGCTTGATAGCCTTTACGGATGAATCCGCGTCTTTCCACTTGATATAAAGTAGCCGGTGCATGGCACATCTTTTCTACTACCTCTTCCATGGTAAGTATTCCCTGAAGCATTAATTCCATGACAGCTACCAACGAGAACTGAATCATAGGCATACCCGATACAGCTTTCAGTGCACCTCCTTGCTTTTCGGATAAGAGGTGAGGGGCATGGTCGGTTCCTATTACATCAATCAGATTACTACCGAGGGCTTTACGCAAGGCATTGCAATCGGCTTCCGACTTGATGGCAGGATTACACTTGATGCGTGCACCCAAGCGGTCGTAATCCTTGTCGCTGAAATATAGGTGTGATACACATGCCTCGGCGGTAATCTTCTTTTCGGTCAGCGGTTTGTTTTCTAACAATTCCAATTCTTTCGAGGTGCTGATGTGCATGATATGCAGGCGTGCCCCTGTTTCCTTGGCTAACTTTACAGCTAAGGCTGATGATTCATAGCAAGCTTGTTCGTCGCGTATCAGTGGGTGATATTTGATGTCGAGGTCCTCGTCATACTTACCTTTATAGATTGCAATGTTTTCATTGATTCTATCCGTCGATTCGCAATGGGTGGCAATGAGCATGGGGGCATGGGCAAAGATATACTTTAAGGAATCCATGCGGTCTACCAACATATTTCCTGTGCTTGAACCCATGAATAATTTGATGCCGCATACCCGTTGCTTGTCAAGGTGAGGAAGCATACCTTCGTTATCGTTAGTGGCACCAAAATAAAAAGAATAGTTTACTATGCTCTTTTGGGCAGCATCGGCAAACTTGTTGTTCAGTGCTTCAAGGGTGGTTGTCTGCGGGTTGGTGTTAGGCATATCCATGTAACTGGTTACTCCACCGGCAACTGCAGCCATACTCTCGGTATGCATATCGGCCTTTTGGGTAAGACCAGGATCGCGGAAATGAACATGGTCGTCAATTACACCCGGAATCAAATATAGTCCTTGTGCATCGATTGTTTGGTCACACGTATTGCTTGGAAGGGCATCGGCTTCCAATATTTCGTCAATAACTTCGTCTACTATGACAACTGAGCCAAGGAATGTCTTTCCTTCGTTGACAATCCGTGCATTCTTTATCCATGTCCTTTTCATAATTTTATGCTTTTTGTGGATATTTGTGGAACCAACTATATACTTTTAACTGAATGACACCCATTACTGCTTCACCAAAGATGCTGGTGTTCATTTTAGAGGTGCCCAATTCACGGTTTACAAAAATAACAGGAACTTCGGCTATCTTGAAACCGCATTTGTAGGCCGTAAACTTCATTTCTATTTGGAAAGCATATCCCTTGAAACGGATTTTGTCCAAATCAATGGTTTCTAACACCTGACGACGGTAACATTTAAATCCGGCCGTGGTATCGTGGATAGGCAAACCGGTTACAATCCGTACATACTTTGAAGCGAAATAAGACATCAATACACGTCCCATAGGCCAGTTCACCACATTCACACCACTAACATAACGTGAGCCGATGGCCACATCATAACCTTCTTCGGCGCACTTCTGGTAAAGACGTGGTAAATCGTTGGGATTGTGGCTGAAGTCGGCATCCATTTCGAAAACATAATCATATTGATTTTCAATGGCCCACTTGAATCCTGCTATATAAGCAGTTCCTAACCCTAATTTCCCTTTCCGTTCTATCATAAATAGGCGTTCGGGGAATTCGGTTTGCAACCTCTTTACAATATCGGCTGTACCATCGGGCGAATTATCTTCGATGATAAGAATATGAAAGTACTTTTCGAGTGAAAAGACCGCACGGATAATATTTTCAATGTTTTCCTTTTCGTTATAAGTCGGAATGATAATGATGCTGTCTGACTTTTTCATGGTATTCATAGATATTAACGGATTTTTAAACCTTGATTCTGATTGGATTGGATAGAACTGAAAACGGTATTAACTACCGTTTGGTTCGTTAGTTCTTCTATATCGGGCATAGTTCCGGTGGTAATTAACGACAAAGTGTTTTTGAGTAAGTATTCACGTTCGTCACCCAAAGGATACCAGTTGTTCAACAGGTTCCGTTCGCTCAACTCATATTGGGGAGTGAAACCATTGGTATAGTTACCTTCGTTATTGGCATTGTACACATAAGCTACCACCGGCCACAATATAAAATTGAAGCGCTTGTCTTGAAATGATTGCATGGCTACATTCTTGCCTTCTGTCTGTTCGCCTATGACAATGACATTTTCTTCACCCATATAAGGCTTCAAGCCATTGATGACCGCTTCGGATGCAGAGGCGGTATACTGGGAGGTAAGTATATAGATTTTATCCAAGTTCAAATTGGCATCGGCATATTCCGGACTAAAAGCGTAGTTGATTACTTGTGGATCAGACTTGTCATTGAATTCTAATTTGATGAAATCCTTGCCCAAAGAATGGGCGGGAGCAAGTAAACTACCCAAAACTTGGGCACACGAAAGAAATCCTCCAGGGTTATAACGGAGGTCGAGAATGAAAGCATTGGGCTGATGGGCTTTGAACTTATGGAATATTTGTACCATCTGCTCATGGTAAGTAGTTTCCGACGCTTCGTTTTTCGGTCCTGTGGCAAAATCATTATAAACCAAATAAACAATGTTTTGTCCGTTCATTTGATAAACCGTGTCTTTCAAGAACGGGTTGATTTCCATCGAAATGGAAGAACCCACACTAACGGTATCTACGGCTTGCCAAACAAGTTTTCCTTCTTCGTTTTCCACTATTTTGTCGCGGGCGAAAGAAGTGTTCCCTCCTTGGATAAGACCTGAATAATTGTCTGTAGTGATGAGGTTCTTGTCGATAGTGGTTAGCCAATCACCTCGTTTGATACCGGCAGCTTCGGCCGGTGAATTAGGAAGCACATAAAGGATACGTGCCAGTGTATGATTGGTACCCTTCAGCGGGTCTCTCACCAGTTCGAATTCCATACCATAGGTTGAAGTACGATCCAGATATAGCGAACGGGTATCGGTGGAGGGAGTAGTGGCTATTTCTTCCATATATGAATATGAATCGCCTTTACCGTCCAAGGCTTGCTTGTACAGCATATTCTTGAAGAAAGTAGCAGCTTGGGTAAAATAGTCGTCTTCATCTTCAATAACCGGCATGTGTTCATACCACAAGTAATGTTCTTTCATGGTTTCCTCTATCCACATCCGGTCTTCGATAAGTGCGTAAAATTCTCCCGTCCTGTCTTCACCACATGAGGTAAATACAAGCAGGATGAATAATTGGCATATATAGAATAAATGTTTCATAGCATTCCTTTTGATTCAAAATGCAAATGTAGGAATTTTCCAAGGAATATTCGTCTTTTTTGGGATGGAAATATGATTAAAACGACTTATCCTTTGAAGAAAAATGTTAAATGTGGAAAAATAGTGAACCAATTATTTGGGTGAGTGTTTATGTAAAATAGTCATAAAAGAAAGAATCTCATGAAATTAATCTATTTAAAAACACCGTTTATTGTTTGTTGGGTGGGTATAGTCTATTTATACCTTTTTTCATCGTGTGTAAATTATCCTCAAGAAACATGGGTAGTAAAAGTAACTGATATGAAATCGAAAGCCGAAGAGAAATGGGGCTTGAAGTATGATTATAAAGGACGGTTGGTTCATTATGGGAATACTGCCATTCATTATGCAGAAGATCACATTTCAGTAGGGTATATGGAATGGGATCGTAAGAAAGAAAAAATGTTTTCTGCAACATACTTTTTACAGGATGGAAAAGTAGAACGGAGTGAATCGTATGGTATGATGAAACAAGATTCGGTAGAAATGGAAGCGTATAAGAAATCGATATTTCGGTGGAAAGAAGATTCTCTTTTTATACAATCATATTATAGACATGTAAGCGACAACCGGTTGTTGCGTATGGTGGATGCTTGCTATATATACGACAAGCAACATCGGTTGGTAGAGATAGTCAGCCGATATTATAACGGACAAGGGAAAGAAGAATCGGCTTGCCATTCATATATGGATTATGAAATGCCGATTAAATATGTGGCCAATTTGAATTTATGTGCTTATATTGCCGATTATGATGAATTGGATATTTTCTTATTTTTCTTGATAAACTTGGATGTCCGATCCGATTCCAATGTATTGCCTAACCGTATCCGTCATTGTGTGAACCATGGAACGGCTACTTATATAGCCGATGCACTTTATCGTCTTGAGGGCGAAAAAGTGATACATCTGGAGTTAATCAGTGAACAGGTGGAACTGAAAGAACGTCTTGAGTTTATGTATTATCAAGAATGACCTATATCAACAAATCGAGTAGAATATGGATGTCTTCTTCAGTTATGCCGATGGTGATTAATTGTGGCTTGTCTTCATTGAATAAAGAGATGAAATCTGAATGACTTTTACAAAGTTCCTGGGATTTCTTATAGTGTTCTACAGCTTTTTCTATATCTCCTTTGAGCCAATAAGTATGTCCGGCATTCAGCCAATCTTGTGCCAAAGGTTTTTCATCTTGTAACAACAATTGGTAATATTTTGAGGCTTCTTCGAATTTACCTATGCAGAAGGAACTCCAGGCAATGGCTCTCCGTGTTTGTATAGGATTCTTTTCCAAATATTCCACTTTGTAAAAATATGCCAATGCTTCTTCATATCTCATGAGTCCTACTAGACATTCGCCTATCTGTTGCGCTATATTCAAGTCTTCAGGGCGTAATCTTTCAATTTTCCGGTAATATTCCAATGCTTGCTGGTAATCATACTTTAATTTGCAACATTGTGCCAAATGTTTGAGTGTCCATACATTGTCTGGAGAAAGTAAGTCAGCTCTTTGGTATTTATGGATGGCATTGTCATATTGTTTCATCTTTTGGTAGATGTACCCAATCTTTTGATGGATTTCTGTATTGTCTCCCATCATCTTAGCTAAACTTGTATATGGCTCCAATGCATCGTTGTAATGTTTTTTATAAAAAAGGAAGTCGGCAATACCTTTAAGTGCATCTGACCTCAACAACGAAATATTTAAATATGGATTTTTCCATAATTGGAATTTTCCTGTAAAAAAGTCACTTTCTTGGTTGGGATGTTTGGTAACCCATATTTTAGAATAACGATATAAGTCTTGTATATATTGCCGACTGATGTTCTTGCCTAAAAGGGAATATTGGAGTGTTTCTTTCAATATCCTTTTTTGTTCGTCTTCCATCTCTATTTGTTCTTCTATTTGTTTGGATATCAAATCTTTTGATTCTTTTGGCATACTCATCAATGTGAAGGCGAATGAATACTTGTCCGAATTACAGAATGTATCTGTTTCGAGTATGATATTAAAAGTATTTGTTCGGTTGTTGGTCAAAGGCAGAGTAATGGACAAAATATCACTCTGATACTTGTCGAACGGATAGAACCAGTGTGATACTTGATTGAAGAAAGGATGGCTTTTTATAGACGCAAAAGCACTCATGTAAATATCGGCCCCCTCTAATTGTAGATTTCCCAATTCTTGTATTTTCTTATTGACACCTGATTTTTCCATCCATTTTTCCCATTCTGGATTCAAGTCTTCTTCATCGATGTTTTCGGTAGAAGGCATCTCTTTTTTATTTAGTTGAACGGCCTTCATAATACTAGGAATGATGTCTTCGTTCATCCTTTTGATAACCTTGTCGGTTTCTTTAGTCATTAACAATTGTATCTGTATGTTGAAGAGATCTCTGCAAAATTCTTTATCATCGTTCAGTAAAGTGAATTGTGAGACCAAAGTGGGATAAAAAGGAATACGTTTCAAATATTTCTCTGCAATGATAACGAGTCCTACAATGGCTCGTTGTCTAACTTGTACATCTTGGTGCTTGCTGTTTGTTATCAAAAAATGCATTTTCCGGCTGTCGAAAACATGCATTAGGCTCATCATGACGGCGCTGACTAAAACAGCCTTGTCATTGGAACCAATCATCAAGGAATCAATAATTTGTTGTACATCCCAAGCTTCAGCTTCGTTCCAATATATGCTTGTCCAAGTTTTGTTGAACAATTCATTGAGGTATGTTTCATGGAATTGACTTATTTTTTCGGTTTCAGTTTGTAGGCGCTGCTTGTTTGTAAGGAGTAACGATACAGTACTGATATCTTCCATATAAGTTTCCAACTTTGTCCTTAATTCGGTATAAGGAAGGGCTGGATGTTGGTTGTATGTACGGAGGTGTTGATAATAGAAGTTGCCCGATTTGGATGCTTGCAAAACTACGTTCGCCCAATCGGTCAATTCATAAGCTGTACGTAGGATTTGGTGGTACATCTCTTTCCGGTTAGGGTCCTTCATACCTTGTCGTGCGTATTGTAGCATATAGCCGTAGGTAGTTTGCAATTCTTCTATACGGTTATGTAATTTCCAATCGGGGGCTTGTGTACAAATGGCTTCAAGTTGCACGAATGCTTCTTTCAACCGTTTGCTTTCTAATAGTTTATATATATCTTCTATTCCTTCGTACATGATGTTCTATTTAAACTTAGGATTGCAAATGTAGTGAAAAAAGTGTCATAGAATAAAGATTATTCTGTATTTTTGCACCGACTAAATGATTTTATGGATATTTCAGAGTTACAACGCAATTATGCCAGCCATCCCAATGGAAAGGTTTTGGCTACTCAATTGGAAAATTCTTCGGTAAGAACCATTTTCCTGGGAGGATTATATGCCTCCGCTTCCTCTTTGTTCTTTTCTTCTATTATTGCTGATACTTCGAAAACATGGGTGTTTATTTTGGGTGATGTAGAAGAAGCCGGTTATTTTTATCACGACCTTACACAAATCAACGGAGAGGATAATGTCTTGTTTTTCCCATCGTCTTATCGAAGGGCTATTCGTTATGGACAAAGGGATGCGGCCAATGAGATTCTACGTACGGAAGTTCTGAGTAGATTACAGAAAGAGGAACCTATCTGTATAGTGACTTATCCCGATGCCATTGCTGAAAAGGTGGTTTCACAAAAAGAATTGTCTGAAAAAAGTTTGTCTTTGAAAGTTGGGCAACGTATTCAGACTGATGTCCTGATGGAAACTTTGTGGAAATTGGGCTTCGAACAAGTGGACTATGTGTACGAACCGGGACAATATTCGCTTCGGGGGAGCATTGTCGATGTGTATTCGTTTGCTTCAGAATATCCATATCGAATAGACTTCTTTGGAGATGAGATTGACAGTATCCGTACTTTCGAAGTAGAGACACAACTCTCTAAAGAAAAGAGGAATCAGGTATCTATCGTACCCGAAATGGCAGCCATGGAAGGAAGCGAATTTGTTTCATTCTTCCATTTCTTGGATAAGGATGCGCTTGTGGGAATGAAGGATTTTTTATGGATTCGTGAACGCATCGATGCGGTGTACGAAGATACTGTTTCACCACAAGCCATTGAGGCTGCTGGCGATGAACAACGCGAAGAACTGATACGTATCAAAACCCGTTTGTTGGAAGGGGCATCCTTTACATCGGACGCTTTGGAATTCAAACGGATAGAATTCGGTAATAAGCCTACCGGAGTTCCACAGGTTACACTGACATTCGATGTGTGTGCTCAACCTATTTTTCATAAGAATTTCGATTTGGTAAGTGCATCCTTGATTGATTATCGGCAAAAAGGATACCAACTCTATATCTGTACGGATAGCGAAAAGCAGGCTCGCCGATTGAAGGATATTTTCGACGAACGGGGTGATGACATTACTTTTACTTATGTAAACAAAACATTACACGAAGGTTTTACTGACCATTCGCTGAAGAAATGTTTCTTTACTGATCATCAGATATTCGATCGTTTCCATAAATATAATCTTCGGAGCGACAAGGCAAGAAGTGGAAAGGTGGCACTTACATTAAAGGAACTTAGTCAGTTTGAACCAGGCGATTATGTAGTACACATAGACCATGGTATCGGGAAGTTCGCCGGATTGGTACGTTTACCCAATGGAAATACTACTCAGGAAGTCATCAAGTTAGTGTATCAGAATGAGGATGTGGTGTTTGTTTCTATCCATTCCTTACATAAAATTTCCAAATACAAGGGGAAAGAGGGCGAAGCTCCGCGCATTAATAAATTAGGTACGGGGGCATGGGAGAAGATGAAGGAACGAACTAAGACCAAGATTAAGGACATAGCGCGTGACCTTATCCGCTTGTATTCCCAACGCAAGCAAGAAAAGGGGTTTGCCTATTCACCCGACAGCTTCCTCCAACACGAGCTGGAAGCCTGTTTCCTCTACGAAGATACGCCCGACCAATCGAAGGCTACGGTCGATGTAAAGGCCGATATGGAAAGTCAGCGTCCCATGGACCGCTTGGTATGTGGCGATGTAGGTTTTGGAAAGACCGAAGTAGCCATGCGTGCGGCATTCAAGGCCGTGACGGATAACAAGCAAGTGGCGGTGTTGGTGCCTACTACTGTATTGGCTTACCAACATTTCCAGACATTCAGTGAACGATTGAAGGATTTTCCTTGTAAAGTGGAATATTTGAGTCGTGCTCGTACGGCAAAGGATACCAGTCGTATCATCAAGGAATTGGCCGAGGGGACAATTAATGTTATAATAGGTACGCATAAACTGATAGGCAAGAGTGTGAAGTTTAAAGATTTGGGACTGCTTATCATCGACGAGGAACAGAAATTCGGTGTAAGTGTAAAGGAAAAACTCCGCCAGATTAAAGTGAATGTAGATACACTCACTATGACGGCCACTCCTATACCGCGCACTCTTCAGTTCTCGCTTATGGGAGCACGTGATTTGTCGGTTATCCAAACACCCCCTCCCAATCGATATCCCATTCAGACCGAGGTGCATACATTCAATGAGGCGATTATAACAGAAGCCATCAATTTCGAAATGAGCCGTAACGGACAAGTTTTCTTTGTAAATAACCGTATCCAGAATTTGGCCGAACTCAAGGCACTTATTCTTCGCAATATACCCGATTGTCGCGTGTGTATCGGTCACGGTCAGATGCAACCCGAAGAACTTGAGAAAATCATCATGGATTTTGTGAACTACGATTACGATGTACTTTTGGCGACGACCATTATCGAGAGTGGTATTGATATCCCCAATGCCAATACCATCCTTATCAATCAGGCGCAGAACTTTGGTTTGAGCGATTTGCATCAAATGCGTGGTCGTGTGGGGAGAAGTAACCGCAAGGCCTTCTGTTACTTGCTTGCTCCTCCTTTGCATGTACTTACTCCCGAGGCGAAACGCCGTTTACAAGCCATCGAGAACTTTAGTGATTTAGGTAGTGGCATTCATATTGCCATGCAGGATCTCGATATCCGTGGGGCAGGGAATATGTTGGGAGCCGAACAGAGTGGATTCATTGCCGATTTGGGATATGAAACCTATCAGAAGATTTTGGCCGAGGCGGTGAAAGAATTGAAAGAGGATGAATTCACAGAACTATATGCAGAAGAATTGAAAGCGGCAGGAGAGGAGAAGATAAGTGGGGAAGACTTTGTATCAGAATGTACAGTAGAGAGCGATCTTGAATTGTTATTCCCCAATGAATACATTCCCAGCTCCAGTGAACGAATGTTGCTTTACCGTGAACTCGATGGATTGGAACTCGATAAGGAGGTACTCGAATTTAAGGCTCGTCTTGAAGATCGTTTTGGAAAAATCCCTCATGTAGGACAAGAATTGATGCGTATCGTACCACTCCGGCGTTTGGCCAAGCGGGTGGGTGCGGAGCGAGTAGTGCTTAAGGCAGGACGTATGGTACTTTATTTTGTATCAAACCCCGATAGCCCTTTTTATCAGAGCATGGCATTTGGTAAGGTTATCGCTTATATGGGCTGTCATCCCCGTTATTGCAATCTCCGCGAACAGAACGGACGTCGTAGTATGGTGGTGAAAAATGTAGAAACCGTAGAAACCGCTGTATCTATTCTTCAAGAGATTGTAAGTATGGAAGGATAAGTGACATGCTTGTTTGTATATAACGCAAATGTATGCCACTCTGTCAGTTTTTCCCTATTTTTGCGCCCATTTTCGGCAGAAAACCTGTCAGGCATACTTTTTGCACTCTAAGAGAATAAATGATATAATCAGAGATAATAATAAAAATAACATATAACCATGACTAAAGAAAAGAACCAACCTTTAGAAGAGGAAATTTTGAAAAACGAAGAAATTGTAGAAGAGACGAATGAGGGTCAGGAAGAGATTTTACAGGAAGAATCTGCTGAAGAACTTTCTGCCGAGGAGCAGTTGGCTAAAGAATTGGAAGAAGCTCAAAAGGAAGTGGAAGATTTGAAGGACAAGCACCTACGGTTGTCGGCCGAATTCGATAACTATCGTAAACGTACCATGAAGGAAAAAGCCGAATTGATAAAGAATGGTGCAGAGAAGACTTTGACAGCTATTCTTCCGATACTCGACGATTTCGAACGGGCTTTGAAGAATATGGAAGCTTCAGAAGAAACCAAAGCCATGCGCGAAGGTGTAGAACTTATATTCAACAAGTTTCATAAGGTGTTGAATCAAGAAGGACTGAAGGTTATCGAAACCGAAGGTAAGGAATTCGATACTGATTTCTGCGAAGCTATTGCTTTGGTACCGGCTCCAACAGAAGACCAGAAAGGTAAGATTTTGGATTGTGTTCAGACCGGATATATGTTGAACGATAAAGTCATTCGCCATGCCAAAGTGGTAGTGGCACAATAATAATTACTATGGCTACAAAAAGAGATTATTATGAAGTGCTGGGTGTTGAAAAATCAGCCAGTGAAGCCGAAATAAAGAAGGCTTATCGTAAACTGGCCATCCAGTATCATCCCGATAAGAATCCGGGCGATAAGGAAGCAGAAGAAAAATTCAAGGAAGCTGCCGAAGCCTATAGCGTATTGAGCGATAAGGACAAACGTGCTCGTTACGACCAATTTGGCCATGCTGGTATGGGCGGTGCCGCCGGAGGTGGTGGTTTTGGTGATTTCAGTGATTTCGACTTGAATGATATTTTCAGCAGTGTGTTTGGACATGGTTTCTCAGGCTTCAGCGGATTCGGTGGCGGATTTGGTGGGGGAGGAGGACGTGCCCAGCAGCGTAAGTTCCGTGGTTCCGATCTTCGTGTAAAGGTGAAACTGAATTTGAAGGATATTTCTACAGGAGTAGAAAAGAAGTTCAAACTGAAGAAATACGTGGTTTGTGAGCATTGTCACGGTTCGGGTGCTGAAGGAGTCGGGGGTACAGAAACGTGCCCAACTTGCCACGGTACTGGTAGTGTAACCCGTACTCAACAGAGCATCTTCGGTATGATGCAGACACAAAGTGTATGTCCGCAATGTAATGGCGAAGGAAAAATCATCAAGAATAAGTGTAAGCATTGTTCGGGCGAAGGTATTGTTTATGGCGACGAAGTGGTGGAAGTGAAAATCCCTGCTGGTGTAGCCGAAGGCATGCAGCTTACCGTTAATGGAAAAGGTAATGCTGGTAAGCACAATGGAGTGCCGGGCGATTTGTTGGTCGTAATCGAAGAAGAAGCCCATCCCGATTTGATTCGCGATGAAGACGATTTGATTTATAACCTCTTATTGAGTGTGCCTACGGCAGCTTTGGGTGGAACGGTAGAAATACCTACTATCGATAGCAGGGTAAAAGTAAAGATAGAACCGGGTACCCAACCGGGTAAGGTACTCCGTTTGCGCGGGAAAGGATTACCTCAGATTAATAGTTACGGATATAACAATGGTACAGGTGACTTGTTGGTTAATGTCAGTGTATATATCCCCGAAACGCTGAGTAAAGACGAAAAACAAGCTTTGGAAAAGCTGCAACACTCCGATAACTTTGAACCGAATATAAGTATCAAGGATAAAATCTTTAGAAAGTTCAAGAATTTCTTTGATTGATTTCATACGTAAATGCTACAGCTATAAAAGAGTGGATGTGTCCGAAATACACATCCACTCTTTTTTAGGTATACCTTCGAACGTAGATGATAGCCGCCATATTGAACTATATCATAATAAGATTTGTAATGATTATAATTTTGTTTGATTTTGCTTGTTAATTTTAAATATTCTTTTTATCTTGCGGAACAATTCATCAAGAATGATTTGTTATGTGATAAAATAGAATGAATATAGACAGGTTAAAACAAGAATTTATGAAAAAGTTGGAAACAATGTATGCCGGATTGAAATTAAAGAATCCGTTTGTGGTGAGTAGTTGTAGTTTGACCAATAGTGCAGAAAGAAACAAGAACTGGGAAGATGCCGGTGCAGCAGCCGTGGTACTCAAATCTTTGTTTGAAGAAGAAATAGAAGCGGAATTAGCACAAACACAGCAAGACATTCATGCAGAAGAGATGGATTATCTGCACGCTTATTATCGGGCGCATCGGTTGGAAAATTATCTTCAACTGATAAAGGACACTAAACGAGTTTGTACTATACCGGTTATTGCCAGCATTAATTGCTACCGTAGTTCAGATTGGACCAACTTTGCCCGTCACATCGAAGAAGCGGGGGCTGATGCGCTTGAATTGAATATCATGTCTGTGTGTAGCGGTTTGAATGATGTCTATGGTGCCTACGAGCACGAGCATATTGAAATACTGAAGCAGGTAAAGAAAGTATTGAACATACCGGTAATTGTGAAGTTAGGTCGTAATTTTACTAATTACCTTCCATTGATTGATCAGTTATATGCCAATGGTGCTGCAGCGGTAGTTTTGTTCAATCGGATGGTAGCATTTGACATCAATATTGAAAAATTAGCTTATGCACAAGGTAATGCTTTAGGACAGTCTAATGACTTGTCCGAAGTGCTTCGCTGGGCAGGATTGGTGTCGGCCCGTGTTCCTCGTTTGGACATTGCAGCATCGGGTGGAGTGATCGATGGTGCAGCTATGGTCAAAGCTTTATTGGCCGGGGCATCAGTGGTTGAAGTTTGCTCTGCCTTGTATTGGAATGGTGTCGATGGCGTGAAAAATATGCTGAATTTCCTTCAAGAATGGATGGAACGTCACGATTATGAATCCGTGTCACAGTTCCGTGGTCTGTTGAATGCCAAGGAAGACAAAGCGCTCGATAAGTTTGAACGTACTCAATTTTTCAAAAGCTATTCCTTACGGAATGATTGATAAAAAAGGAGAAGCAAATTTGTTTGCTTCTCCTTTTTAAATTCGTATGACGGGCATATCATACATCTGTGGTGAAAGTCCACTCGGGGCGTAGTTGTCGACGAACCCTATAG
>CAZFDP010000022.1:0-9163 GCA_964518185.1 uncultured Phocaeicola sp.
CAATACACGCCGCCTGTCAATCCTGCTCCTAAGCCGCAGGTCAGCGAAGCGGAGCGTAAACAAGCAGACAGAGATTATTTAATAGGTAGCCAATATTATTTTGGAACCGGCGGATATCCGAAGAATATAAAGAAAGCGATTGAAAAATGGCAATCCGCTGCTGAAATGGGCAATGCCAAAGCCCAATGCGAACTGGCAACCTTATATTTAAATGGTGAGTCATTGCCTAAGAATCCAGAATTGGCGATAGTCTGGTGGACTCGTTCTGCCGAGCAAGGCTATGCCAAAGCCCAATACAATCTTGGAGCTTATTATTTCCAGAATATAAGGAAAGACAAACAAAATAAGCAGAAATCCAAATACTGGTTGCAGCAGGCTGCCAAACAGAATCATGCCAAAGCCATTGCACTGTTGAATAACAAAATATTCAAATAAAATTATAGCTGTCTTAGGATAGAGACAGCTATAATTATAGGAATATAATCTTCGAAATCCCTAAGTCTTTGGCATAGGGGAGTCACACATTATTCTTCCACTCTGATACTGAACAAATAGTACCCTTCAAGGCCCTTGCTACCCCATAGTCCGGGTAAATCTCCGAATCTCTCCATCTGTTCATAGATGTCAAATATCATGGACAATGTAAGTTTCATATAATCCATTCTTGATGCCAAACGTCCCCGGAAGAGAACATTAAACAGCTCCTCGGCAAGTCCTTGGGCTTCGAGCAGGATGGATTTGGATTCTTCTGGATTCTCATCCACTATCCCTTTAAACCAGTGTCCGGTATTAATATCATACTCCGGTTCCACCGGACGGTTATAGTGAAAATCTATCAACATGGCATTGATAGACATAAGCCGTTGTTCTACCCATAGGTTACGGCTCTTTATACTGGAGAGATTAGATTCCTTGTAATTATGGGAATGCCACTGCATATCATCTTTGATGACTGCACTACCTATCTCTATCTTATGATTAAACTTATAATTAAAATAAAGATTCTTAATCATTTCTGAATTCATTTCTGTCTTTTTCATATTCTTATACTATTAAATATATGGTATGACTATTTCTAATATAATGATATGTGAGTATATATGCCTAAGTAGTTAAATATACACCGTTTAATAATAACGGTGTACTTTCTTATCTACAGTGCAAAGCAAACACTGAAGCTCTTTTTTCGGATTCAGATGTATGCCATAATTATTCAATTGACGATAAATTTCAAGCATCAATGAAACCGCCAATATAGCATAACCGGTATGTTCGGGCTGTCCACCTTTGAAGATGGACTTGAGGATTATTTCGTTATAATCCTTGGCTTGCAACAATGTTGCTTTGGATTGGGCAGGATTTTCATCCCACATCTCCGTGTGTACTTCATCATACCATTCGTCTATATAAGTAACGACTTCACGATGGTGCAGGTGATATTCCATCAACAATGAATTCACGGCCATCAGGCGGTATTCCAACTTCTTGTCCCGGTTTTTCAAGGTTGACAAGTGGGATTCCCTGAACTTGCGTGCATTCCAATCCAAGCCCAATATTGAACCATCTATATCGTTCAAGATATCATTGAGCAATGTGCTGTAAACGAAGGTTGCTGTTCTGCTGTTGTTGTCTGTTGATGTCATTGTCTTCATGGTTACAAATATTATATGGTTAGAGAATGATGTATAGTTAACTTCAGGGTACAATACGCCCCAGTGTCCTATACTTTTTTGTATCCATGAGACATGTAGGTCTTCATTTTAGTCCGTGCCAACGCTTTGGCTTTAATGTTGCTACAAAGATAGCAGATATTTTTCTATTAATTTGTAAATTCCGGAATTTCCAGAAAATTTTCTGGAAAATTCTCTGGTGAAATAATAAAAGGGACAAAAAATAAACCCATCCTAAATCAGGATGGGTAAACGATTAGTTATCTTTTCATGCTTTTCTGCCAATCTACAAAGAACACATCATTGATGTGCCGTGATGCCATCAGCTCTTTCGATATTATATAAGGTGTATCTACCGGTAGGGGTTTGTGTGAATCGAATTCTTGTCGTGTAAATTTGTCTATCATCTGCTGCACCCCGTCAATCTTGCATTTGACCCCTACTTCATTCTCTTTTAGGGAGACCAATTCCATATTGGAAACGGCATCATCAACGAGCCCCCGTACCGACATGACTCTCTTCCATATTTCATCCGGGGATAGGTCAAGGATAGAAGTCTTGCGTGGGAATATGATTTCGAGCAATGCTTTCTGTAAGCTTTTAGGCATATTCTCGTATTGCGACATGGCAACCCCCTGTCGCCAGACCTTTTCAGAAACTTTATAGATACGGTCACCCTGTTTAAGCGGCATTATACCTGTTCCGTCCTTTTCTTCAAGAGAAAGATGTCCGACCGCATCTCTGCTTACCGGAACAATGAGCCGGCCCTTCCACCCCAGCTCTTCTGCACATGTTTCAATAGCGGCTTCAAACGGTGTGATGGCATTACATTTCAGACGTGACATGCTATCTTCGTTGATTGTCTTTCTAATGGCCTTTCCGTTTATGTCAGCAACCAGTTCAACATTATCTTCTGAATGTGATAACAATGCCCAAAACTGAAGTTTATCCACGGGATAACCAGCCTGCCGATAAGACTGTATCACCGGTGCAGCCAACTTACGGCGTTCCTCGTTCGCCCATCGGTTTACGTCTTTATTGATACCATTGTGAATACGGAACAGTTTGAGTACACCTTCTTGGTCTGTATGCAGATGTTCTTTTTCGAGTTTCTGGAAGGTACTCCATCGGTTCATTTCATCTTTATTAGTAGACTTACCGCTGGTGATATAGGCTGCGTAATTGGTATAACCTGCCATACGTGCTATCTCATCCACCCGTTCCGGTGATTCTTTAAACCGTTGATAAGCGTATGGCAGTGCCCGTTCATTAGACAGATTACGAAGTCTTTGAGCGGTTTGATGCTCTATTTTTTCATTCTGTTCTGTAGTCAGGAAGTCTGCGTGAATCATGTTATCTTGTGACCGTTGTGCAATACGACTGTCACTGACCATCAAGCGTTGTATGGCCCGTTCGAATCTGCTTACACGGTCAAGAATCATGTTGTCAGAGTAAAGCGCAATCCCACCGTGCCTATCTGCCACATGTAATTTGGAATTGTTTATCTGGATGCGCCAACCTTGTCTGTCTGTAGAAAACCGTGCTGTAGTATTTGTCTCTGCATGTTGCTTGACTTCATTAAGAAATGCATCGTATGACGTACCGTCCATAAGGTATGGCAACTCAATTGTCAAAGCTTTCTGTGGCCGGGCATGGTTTTCATACACCATAACATGAAAACCGGAGAGTCCAGCCGCTTCGCGGATGGCTTCAATGGTACTGCCATCGTTGTAATGTCTGGCGGTATTGTCTGTAGGAAAGACGATGTGTGGTCGTTCACTCTCGAAATCCTGATAGATATGTGTGCCCGTAGGATATTTGAATAGCAAATCATCTGCACTGTCATCGTGCATCCACCGCATGCCGGGATGGTCAGTTATCATGGCCGAGCAAGTATTTTGGGTATCGATGACCAACCCTCTATCCATCATGCGCTGCACGATGTCCGCTAGGCCAGCATCCACCTGAACCACTTCACCGGTCTGTGGATTGACCACATCACGTGTTATGGATTCACGTAAGGCAGGTATATCGTCTTCAGATTTGAAATCCTTTATGTAACGGGTATAGGCTTTTACCCACTCATCAGGAGCAAGGATGTTGTGACCGTCATAGTCCACATTATCCATCCGTGACCGTGTTATGGAAAGGATGGACCGGCGGTCCTCATTGGTAAGAGTTTCTGGGAACTGAGCCCTCTCTTCTGCTGTCAGCAGGTCAGGGCGAACATCATAGTCCGTGTAGATAAGCTTGTTCATATAATCTTTCTTTTGATGTGCAATGTATTAACATTAGGGGAAGAAACGGTTGTTTCTGTCCTGCCCAATGCGAAAGTAGATTATATGTGTCCTGATTTTTGGGACAAAGCTTCTTATTGATAGTAAACTTAGCGAAAGTTCATGTGGGGAAACTATGGAACCACAAATAGCTGCCGGGCTTCACAGTCCGGCAGCTTATCTAAATGTTTAACAATTAATGATATTATAATGTACCGAAGTGCTCTTCGGCTGCTTCTTCTGTAGTCCAATGACAATGATTCTTGCAAATTTTCAGCATCAGCTCTGCTTGCAGTGCCCGTACCTCATATATTTTCTCCGTCATTTCTTTGGCGGAATCAGAATGGGCTATGATGTTGACAAATGACAATTTCTCGAACTGGTTGTCCATCAATAAGAACAGTTCATAGCTAATCCGTCTTTTCATCCAGCTTTTGTTTATGTCCGTCTTATATCTACGCTCTATACGGTTAGTCACGTCAACTGCCGGATGACCCATTTGAAACATCCATATTTTACGGTTTTTCTTGTCTACCAAGAATGACTGACAGGAAGCGATGGAATCATCGATATTAAAGACAGCCAGTGAAAAGGTCTTCACTTCTCTTATGTCTTTTATGGGGAGAGGGTTGGGTTTGTTTTCCATTGTTTGAATAATTTAAGATATACAGATTACAATTTTTATTACTATTTTTCCCCTGTGCCGGTATTTCGACACAGGGAATTATTTTATTCAAGGTCGACAAAACTTATTTCGTACACATGTTGACTACCTACTTCGTCTTCCGCTTCTTCAAGAGCTTCATTTATTTCTTCCACATCCTTGAAATCCGTATCCACCTCCAAGAAGTCCTGCACATGCTTTTTCAATTCCTCAAACGTATTGAAGTATTCATCACCGTCGTCCCCATACCAACAATATCTTTCCGGATAGAATTCACCGGATTCATCATTGGTCTCATAGATTTCCTGTTCCAATTCTTCGCTGACAAAGTAAATACTCAAAAAGCTGTCATCATCTTCTTTACAAAAATGGTCTTGAAGAGAAATTATTGCGTAACCTCTGCTCCATGCACTGTTTTCGGAGAATTTCAATACACCATTTTCTATTTTAGCTTCACTCCAGAATGTACGTTCTGCTTCTGCCTTAATATCCATTTTCTTGAAGATATTGCCAATCCAATTCGGGGAGCTGTCCGGAATCAACGGTTCTTCCATTGCTGCACATTCATTGATGGCATTGCAGATTTTCTGCAACAATTCCTTATTTTCACTACATACAGAGTAACTTGTTGAACACCAATTAGCCATATACTTATATTTTTTTTATTCGATTAAACTGTTTGATTGTCTGATTTTCGGGGCAGAGAATCCTGCCCCTTGTCTCTATGTTGTCCATCATCCGATGATATTACCTTCTTCATCATATTTGATGGGTTCGACTTCCAATTCAACCGGTGTCTGCAAAGGATGGTCCAACAATATATCCCCGAAATGGTTTACATATACTTTTTCTTCGATAGAAGCCGGTTGTGAATCATCAGCATCGGCCGCTCTGAGGGAATATGCATATATCCCATCCGGCAGGCATTCTCTTGGAATCCGCAAGCAAGTGAACCATGAGCCGTCTTCTTCTTCCCCATCAAATCCGATATTCATTCTATCCATTTCCAGCTTCTCTGTCAAGCGTTCAAGAGCGTGTCCATCCTTATAGAAATGATAATTCAGATTGATGTTCTTGAAAACTGTTTTCTGTGCGACAGTTAGAGATGTGACAAACGACCATATATCCTTTACGTTCAGTTCACGTACTTCATTTTTCCGTCCGTTTATATAGCCACGAGCATCCTCCGGACAGTCCATATCCCATATTGGGAGAACTCTCAATGAACCACCTTTCTGTTCTTCAATATAGAACATGGCAAATACTTTACGATTAAAATAATTAGGGTTGATAACGGCAATTACAAGCGCCTTTTCGAGATTTTCTTTAGCTAAATTGTTCATAATAAAAAGTGTTTTCGGTTAGGGTTTACCGGTTCTACATAATCTAAGGATGAATACCCTCTTTCATCTACTACAAAGATACTGAAAATCAACGGAATATGCAAATCTTTACCTAATTAATTACCTAAATATATTCCATTAAAAATATCTCTTCCCTAATGTTAAATCCATTTATTTTATTGAAATTTCAGAATTTACAGACCTTCTATAAGGTAAATATTACATTTGCCCCTGAATAGAAGTTTAATTAATAAATTACAGCTATGAGAAAAATTTTTTGTCTTGCAATGATGTTGTTAAGTGTTTCGTTGACAACGGTACACGCCCAATCTTCAGAAAAGAAAGTTCTTTCTACTGAAGAAATCATGAATCATTTAGAAGGATTAGTGGAAAAATTCTGTCATTATGTAGAAGTAATAGGTAGTACAGAATCTGTCTCTGATGAAGACAAGAATCATATGCGTCTTCAAGAAGTGCCTGAATTGTTTTATCGTTACAATGAACGTAAAATGGTAACTACAACAGGTGCAAAAGGTACTATTAAGAGTAACAAGAAGATGGCTGATTATTTCAGAAATCTTCAAAGTCAGGCTAAGGCAAAATCCAATTTGCGTAACCGTACAAACGTGCTGTATGACCTGGAATTTGTTTTTGCTTGTACCGCTGACGGTGAATTGAATTGGAAATATTTCAAAACCCATGTTGACGGCACCAAGGAATACGAAGCAAAGGTCATGATTTATCAGACTTACATGAAAGAAACCTTGACCGGTTATGAAGTCATCCGTAGCCATCGTGAAGTGGACAAGAAGGAAATGACCGTCAAGAAGTTGGTATTACCCTGTATGGATGAAATCTATAAGTTAGGTGATATCACCCGTGCGGAACGTCTGGAAACCGCCAACCGCTAATAATGAAAGGGACTGGTCTTAATAATCGGGACAGTCCCTTTCATTATCATATTCTTTAAAAATTATTTCAGTTTGAATGCAACCATCAAGCTTTTCAGGTATTGAATGATAGCAGTACATGCAAATTAAATGTATTTAATTTCTATATGAATTTTTTAAGTGCTATCTTTGTCGGCAGTGAATATAAAATATAGCTTTATGAAAAAGATACTTTGTATAGCACTTATGTTCTGTTGTGTGTCTTTAGTACACGCCCAGTACAAGACAGTGAAGAAGAATGAAGTTTCATCAGAAGAACTGATGGATAGATTGGATGCGTTGGTAGACCAATTCTGTAAATACGTGGAAATCATCGGCAGTACCGGTTCGGTCAGCGAAGCTGAAAAGAGCCGTATGCGTCGTCAGGACGTACCTGAATTGTTCTATAGATTCAATGAACGTAAGATGATAACCACTTACGGTCAGGGAGGCAAGGGTAAATCTCAAAAGAAAATGTTTGACTATTTCCGCAACTTGCAGACTCAGGCAGAAATCACCAACAATCTTAAGTCAAAAACCAATGTCACTTATGACATGGAATTTGTCTTTGCCTGTACCAACGGTGAGTTGAATTGGAAATATCTGAAGACCCATGAGGATGGTACCAAGCTTTATGGAGCAACCGTCTATATCTACCAGACCTACATGAAAGAGACTAAAAATGGTGTTGAAATCATGCGTAGCCGTCGTGAAGTGGACAAGAAAGAAATGACTGTACATAAGATGGTTCTGCCGGATACCAGCGAAGTCTATAAGTTAGGCGACATCAACCGTGCCGAACGTCTGGAAACCGCAAACCGTTGATAAACATAAAATAATTGATATAATCCCTAAGTGAAAGACTTAGGGATTATATTTTGGCTGTTTTTTTACTCAGATTTACAGCAATTTCTTATAAGGGCTATGTTTAAAATCCATTTCATATAAATCTCTTCCTGCATATTGCAACATAGCTTTTTGAAATTTGAGACCATGACCCGATGAAATCGAATGACATAGTTCATGTATAATTACAGCGTCAATACATTCTCTTTTTTCAGTAACCAGATAATAATTCAATTTGACGGTACCCGTTTCTCGACAAAATTTGCCCAACCATGAATCCGATTTATCGAATGAGCAATTTTCATATTTCAATCCCGTTTTATCTGATAAATGTCTGATTCTTTTTGTTAAAGTGATTTCTGCAATTTCCATGAACATTTTATCAAGATAGCGATAAATGACATCTTTAATATCCGAATTGTACTTAACCGACCTCGGTACAAACAATACATTTTCTTCACCCCGTACTTCATAAGAGATGTCTGTCCGGTCATCTCTTCTAAGGCAGATTTCAAATGTCGGCAATACCAATACATGACTGTCCTTTAAAGAACCCGGTAATACCGGAGTGTTCGGATATTTACTTAGTTGCACCGGTCTATGACTATATTCTAAAAGTATAGCTGCCTTTTCTTTTTCATAGTTATCAACTTTCCGTTCAATATCCGTAAACAAACCACTCAGATATCTTGTAATATCTGCGGTTGTACCATCTATGAACATGTCTTTATTTTCTTCCAACTCCCGTTCAATATATTCATGTTCTGATTCAAACCGTAACAGCGTATCGTTCACATCTTGAGGGTTGAATAATATGGTAAATTCAAGATTCCGACATACGACATTATACCTGACCAAATTATCAGCACCCAAATGGTCACAATAAGGATATATCCGTTCTCTTATTGTCAAACCTTCAATTTTTGCAAATGTATTATTGATGAACAGTTCAGCAACATCCATTCTGAACTGTATATCCTCCGTCATTTCGAATGCATGATTCATGGATGCAACCTCATCTACAGGAGTGCGATGAAACTTATATAAATATGCACTTATCTGTTCGAATTTCATCTTGTATTTTTCACCCAGCGCATCTATCTCCATTATTACATCCGCTATATAACTTTCATCGTAATATGAGATTTTACAGGTGTATTCATCGACTATAAAATAAACATGAGGTTTCCAATCCCGGTCGTGTCGAATGGTGACTTGTAATCCGGAGCGTGTATCTATTGTACAGATGAATCCTTTCTTGACCCATTCATTGTTGATGCTATTGTCGGGAATTCCCCTTTTTTTGATATAATCTATCAGTATATCTATATCAAAGAATATAGGTTTGACAGAACCATACTCATGCTTTAACTTTTCAAGAATTCGCTTTAGCGTATTCTTTTGCCTTGTTTGCATGGTCTTCATGCGTTTATGG
>CAZFDP010000022.1:9263-15564 GCA_964518185.1 uncultured Phocaeicola sp.
ATCCGTTTTCAGCAGCTTTGGTGAACCATTTTAAAGCTTCCTTTTTATCCTGTTTTCCAACTTCACCTTTGAGATATAATACACCTAAATTATGCATGGATTGTGCATGTCCTTTTTCTGCCGCTTCTTTAAACCATTTGTAGGCATTGACAAGATTAATCTGGGTACCGACACCATTCATATAGCAGAATCCTACGTTGTTCATAGCTTCAGTATATCCTTGCTTTGCCGCTTCAAGATACCAATATAGTGCTTTCTCATCATCTTTCTCTGTGCCTAATCCTTGCTGATAGCATATACCCAGATTATTCTGTCCAATCATATCTTCGTGATTAGCGGATTTGACAAGCCATTCAAATGCTTTTCGGGTATCTTTTGATGTGCCTATACCATTCTGATAACAAAAGCCCACGTTATTTATGCCTGATACATATCCTTTTTCTGCGGATTTTAGAAATGCGTCAAATGCTTTCTTGTCATTCTTCTGTACCCCGATACCATTCATATAACAGAATCCCATCTGATAGATGGCAATTGCAAGTCCATTCTCAGCTGCCTTTTGAAACCACTCTACCGCTTTGCTTGTATTTTGGCTCACTCCGTTGCCGTAGAAATATAAATGTCCTATGTTATATTGTGACAAGGGATACCCCTTTCCTGCTGCTTTTTCAAACCATCTGAAAGCTTCTGAATGATTGGTTTTAACTCCCAAACCCTCCATATACAACACACCTATATTATGCATAGCTTCTGCTAGTCCTTTGTCAGCAGCTTTCAGATAATACATCATTGCTTTTTGGAAATCTTGTCCAACCCCTAAATCCTGTCCAATACCCGGCATTCCAAAATGATAAAGTACACCTAACATGTATGTAGATTCAGTATCCCCCTGTTCAGCTGCCTTGGCAAACCAAGTCCGTGCATCTGCCATATTCTTTTTGGCACCACCCAAACCATCATAATAAATGTTTCCCAATATTTTCTGTGCTTCTATTTCTCCCGCCTTGGCTAGCGGAATCAACATGGCTACCGCTTCGTCACTTTTGTAATCATTCAATAGGTCAATAACTCTGTTCCGGTCCACTTTACCACCCCTGCCCGGAATAGTACTGATAACACCATCGATGGAGACTATGGAAACATAGTTCAGTTTCCCGTTCCATATCACAGTAAATGTTACTTCTTCATCCGGTATCAGCATGCTATCTTCTTCCAGCATTTTCCGTTTCAGGATAGCCTTGAAGGTCCATCTTCTGTCATTGTCTGTCAAAGCATCCTCTTTCCTGACACTTTGTTCAAGTATATCGATAGTATGTTCAACGTTCTGCCCTCCCAAATGTATGGAACAATAAGCTTTCAACCAATCCTGAAAGGAATTCATGGTTTTCCCGTTATATATAAAATATTCATGCCATCCATACGTGTCCGCAAGGTATCCTACATTCTGATTAAGTTCTTTGCGGTTCTCTATCACGTTGTTCAAGTCAGATGAAAAGTCCTGCATAGTCGCCTTAACATCTGACAACAATTGTATTCTGTTTTGTGCATTGCTATGGATGATAGCGCCACTCCACAGCAATAAGATAGTAATCAGTTCCTTCATTGTTCCGGATAATTATATGTTTATTGTTTACACGGTCCTTTGTTATTCATTCAGTCTTTCAATTTCATCTTTGGCAATGGACAATCCTTGTTCGGCCGCTTTGGTTAACCATAAACGTGCTTTCTGTAAATTCTTGTCCCCACCTATTCCTTTTTCATAGTATATGCCCAAATTATACTGTGCTCCAGCATACCCCTGTTCGGCTGCTTTGGTGTACCATGTAGCAGCTTGTATATCATCCTGTTGAGCACCCAGTCCTTTTTCATAACACAACCCTAAATTAAAATATGCTTCCACTACCTTTTTCTCCGCTGCTTTATGAAACCATTGTACAGCAGTTTCATAATTTTGTTCCACTCCGTTACCATTATAATAACAATAGCCCAATGCGAATTCAGCTTTTTCGTATCCTTGGCCAGCAGATTTATTATACCAATAGAAAGCCTTCTGAAAATTCTGCGGAATCCCTTGTCCGTTCTCATAACAGAAACCCAAGTTAAACTGTGCTTCTGCCAGATTTTGCTCCGCAGCTTTAGTGTACCATTCTACCGCTTTCTCCATATTTTGAATGATACCCTGTCCCCTCTCATAACATACTCCTAAATAGAATTGTGCCACCATTTTCCCTTGCATGGCTGCCTTCTCGTACCATTGGAATGCTTTTTGATAATCAAGAGGGAGACCTTTTCCTTCGGAATAACAATGCCCTATATTCAGTTGTGCACTTGCATTACCGTTCTCAGCTGCCTTTTCATACCATTTGATTGCTCTCTGTATGTCGCGGTCAACGCCTTGTCCATTTTCATAGCATATACCTAAATTCAGCATCGCCAATATATGTCCTTTTTCTACTGCTTTGGCATACCACCTTACGGCTTTCCGCTCGTCTTTAGGCAACCCTCCTTCACCGTAATGGTAACAATACCCTACTTCATTCATGGCTGTCGGCTCTTCCATTTCAGCTGCTTTCATCCAATAATGGAATCCCTTTTTTACATCTTTTGCCACCCCGATACCATTCATGTATACACGTGCCAGCATCATGATAGCTTCCACATTATCTTTATCTGCTAAGGGAAAAAGAATTTCCAATCCTTTTCCCGGTTCATCGTTTTCAAAATAACCGGCTGCTACTTGGACCCAGTCATCGCTTTTATTCATATTATCAGGGAGAGGTCTAATCGTACCATCCAAACCTACTATGGTCACATAATTTTGCGCACCTTGCCAAACAAAAGTAACAATTAGTCGTTCGTCCGGTAAAGGTGATTCAACCCCTTGATATAACAAGTTACGTTTCAGAATAATATCCATTTGGTATCGGCGGTCACTATCTGTTTCCTTGTCTACTTTACGGATACTATCTTTATAGTATTTCATGGAATGCATTACCAGCATCCCTTTACAACTATCCATACAATATGTGTGCAACCAATCCTGAAACGATGTCATCTGTTCACCGTTTCGGATAAAGTATTCGGATGAACCGAATGTGGCTGCCAAGTCGTATAGTCTCCCCTCTATTTCACGGTCACTTATGTTGATGTCATTCAAAGTTGTAAAGAAATGCTGCATGGTAACCCGGAAATCTTCCACCACCTGTTCATTGTTTTGTGAGAACATAGGGATTGTCATTGTTGACATCAACAAAAGGGTAAACAATAGGAATTTCTTCATTTCTTCTGATTTTTAGTCATGCCAAGATACGGAAGACCCCGCATAAGCGGGGCCTTTCCTATTCATTCAACGGATTGAGATGTACGGAGAATTTAGTATAACCCATTTCTATGATGCTACCATCAAACAGTTGGAAGTCATAGTAATTCTCAATCCTGTAATTGTCCACGTGGCTTGAGTTCTTACGGCTTGTTGTATCGCGGATATAGAGAGCGTTCTCACCAATCACATTCACACGGAGCGTGATATAGGCATGCTGCCGGCTCATGTAATTGTCATCCGTCTCGATGGGGATATGCAACGGTAAATCGTCTTTCCGTCCAATGCACCATTCCCCAATGGGAATGACATAACATTTCCCATTGGCCAAATTCTTAAGATATGCCTTATATCCGTTCTTTTTCGCTTCCTCTTCGGTTATGCCCAGCAGAGCAGTATCTATACTTTTCATCCGTTATCTTTCTTTTAATGTTATTGATTTAATCTTTCCAGTCTCGGTATTTTCTTCGAATTCAGAAATGTCATGTGTCTGTCCGATGACCATATCCGGTTTCAACTTTCTGAGAATAACATCCAACGCATCATCAACAGGAACCTTTTCTGTAGCCCCTTTAGGAATTTCATACAGGGAGAAACGGCGGTCAAGTGTCTTGATGAACGGTACAATCCGGCTCATGTCCCGTGAAACACCTTCTATCTGTGTCTGCAAGGAATCCGCCCGGTCTATGCCTTGGGTGATTCTCAACAATCTGGAAACATCACCTGAAGTCACTTTCACCGTTGCTTTCTTAGGTTCATACTTGCGGTTTTGCCCGGCTGTTAGCAAGAACTGTACCCGCTTTTCATCCCCGATTTCATTCTTAATACCCAACCAACCTTCCGGTTCTTGTTCTACAATTTCCGCTTTCCAGACATCATTTGCCTTAATATCAACGGCTTTTTCTCCACCGATATGTTCGATGAATATCGTGCTTGGAACTGTCAGTTCTGTAGGATTATCTGGACCGATGATAGGACCTGTTAGCTTCCAAGTAATGAAACCTGCCAAAACGAGAGCAACCAAACCGCCCGCCCATTTCATCCATTTTTTCCAATTTGTTTTCTCCGTTCCAGGTACGACTATAATCTTTTTTGCTTCCTGCTTTACTGTATATACTAACTGTTTCTTACCACAAGTAACGGTTAATATTGTACTTCTGCTTTCAGATGCACCGTTTGACGAAACGGTTACTCGTAAATCAATATTTCCGGCATTACCTTGAACCGGATTTATTTTCAGCCAAGATTCGCAATCCTTTGAAAGTGTCACTTTCCAAGGCTTGTTACAACGGAAGCGTATCATTTGTTCACCCCCACCCTCGTTGAAAGACAAGGTTGTTTGACTTAACGATTGAAGCACATCAGCGGCTTCTTGTGTAATGGTATAATCCTTTGTAGCCGTACCCACCTTTACTGTTATTATAGCGGTGCGGTCTTTACCTGTATGGTTTGGCTTTACCGATACACCCACCTGCCATGAACCGGCATTACCATTTGTGGTATCAACCTTTATCCAATCAGCATTTGCAGGTATAATGGTTTCCCATTTACCGTTACAGGTAAATATCATCTTTTGTGATGTGGTTGAATCACCATCAAACTTCAAAGACTGGGCACCCAGAGCGTTTATCACATCCTTACCTGTTGGTGTATGAGGTTGTGGAGGTGGTGGGGTAACTACTCTATTTTCATCCTGTGTCACATCAAAGCTAATGAATTCTTTTCCGCATACCAGTTTTATGCTGGCCGTTCTTACATCCTTAGTTGAATTTGGCATTGCTGTAATCACCAGTGTACGCTGTTCACCCGGCTCAAATTCCGGATAGTTAGTATCCAACCAATCAGCCGCTTCTTTTGGTTCGAATTCAACATGGCTTTTATAATTGGCGGAAAAATTGCAACTGGTCTGACCTCCTGCACTTGGAAACTTGTGCTCAGTGATTGTACCATTTTTGAATGCAATTTTCACTCTTGCCTTCATATCCTGTGAAACCGGCCATATTTCTGTCTTGTCCCCACAGGTAAACACAATATCCGCTGCACGTGGTGAATCTGTCAAATTTGCCTTGACTTCGAATTCCACGACATTCTCACCTTTGTGACCGGCTTCTGTTTTCACTATCAACCAATCGTACCCCATGAGTGACCGTACTTGTGCTTTCCATTCATTATTGGCAATAACGGTAATAGTATCCTTACCACCCTCATGACTGAAAAGAGACCGAGCAACGATACCTTTCGGGAAATGAATATCAGGTTTTTCAATGGTTTTGCCGTCCTGTTTGATAGAAGCTTCTATCTTCATATTATCCGACTCTACCCATATCAAACCTTCTCTGGCATCCGGGCTTTCATTCTTTTGAGTTGTGATATTCAAAACATACTCATCTTTTTTCCCGGCTTTGATTTCAGCGAACAACCAACTATCATCACCTTCTGATACCTTCATTGTCACATTCCGATTGCATACAAATGCCAACATGGAATCACCGCCCAACGACCCGAACGTTGTAACAGGTTTCTCTACACCGACGAAGTGTAGGAACGGACCTGCTACTGCGGCCGCTTCTTGCTTGATGGTCTTTCGTATAGTCATGATACCAGTCTTGACTACTACGGTTGCTTCACGTACTTTATTGGTCGTGTTCTGTTCGATATTAAAGTCTAATGTGTGGTCACCGTCATTATCACCTTTATCATCACCATCAAAAGAAATCCATTCTTCACTGCCTACGGGATATTCTATTGAAGCCTTCCACTTGCCGATAATCTCGTTCTCAGTATCTTTAATGATATCTGTATTGAATGTCAATGAAGCTCTTTTCTGTAAAGCATCTACCATCAGACTGTCATCTTTCTTCCAATGGATACGAAACATCAGCTTATGTATTCCAAGCAAGAACTCACCAGCAGATTTGAAACGGTCGTCAAATCCAGTCTGATTTTGATTAGTTGCTGTAGCTTTTTTGGCCAATAATTACA